>JACPDY010000034.1:12559-32512 GCA_016183775.1 Bacteroidota bacterium | reverse complement strand
CTTCAGTGCATAAATTACTTTATACCACCTTGCGGCTTGCTAATGTTTCGGGGTGTTATTCCGCACATAAGAGACTTACACTCTTTGGGTTTTCTCTTTTAAAGAACTATATTTATCATTCAGGGCACACACAGCACCTACAAGAAATTGGCGGTTCAGTGGTTAAATGAAGCTTTGTGCTTCGTATCAAGTTCAGTGTTGGCAGACAGTTTTCGTCTCCGAAATCGCCAACTTCTTGTAGCTGCAAACCGTTAAATAACAAAAAATAAAAAACCAACCAACAATGAACACAAAAAAACTCTTCTTCGGCATCGCCCCCTCACCCAATACTCCATGTTAGCAATATGAATTATAAAGCACTCGTAAATAGCATCCGGCAAACGCACAATCTCCTGCAAACCAATGCGGTTAAGGCAGTGAATAAACACCTTACACTCCGTAATTGGCTTATAGGCTATTATATTATTGAATACGAACAAAAGGGGAAAGATCGTGCGAAATACGGATCAAAATTATTGGAAAGACTTGCCGGTACACTTGAAGAAAAAAATGTTAAAGGGCTCACAGCTCCTGAATTATCGAGGGTAAGGCAGTTCTATAAGTGTTATCCCAAAATTTTTGGGACAGTGTCCCAAAAATTGCTTGCTCAAAATAATGTTCCCTTAATTCTTGGGACGGTGTCCCAAAAATCAAAAACAGGCAAAACCTCTGCTCATTATAATCATCAATTGTTTCATCATATTTCCTTTTCTCATTTTGTTGAACTGATCAAGATCGAAGAGGAAGATAAACGTAAATATTATGAATTACTGGTCATTAAAACCGGTCTTTCAGTAAGAGAATTGAAGCGCCAGGCTGCCACCTTAAGTTATGAACGCATGGGCTTGTCTTCAAGAAAAGGGCTCGCATTAAAAAGGTTGGAAGAAAAAATACACCCCAAACAAGCCGGTGATGCCGTTAAGGATATATACCTATTCGAGTTTTTAAACCTGCCCGATGCTCACTTAGTGGAAGAAGAACAACTCGAAACGGCTTTGCTCGATCACTTACAGCATTTTATAATTGAATTGGGCAATGGCTTTTGCTTTGAGGCCAGGCAAAAGCGGATGCTAATCGGAGATGAATATTTTTTTGTTGACCTGGTATTTTATCACCGCATATTAAAATGTCATATCCTCATTGATTTAAAAGTTGATACTTTTAATCACACGCATGCGTCGCAGCTTACCACCTATCTTAACTATTATAAAAAAGAAATAGCGCGGCCAAACGATAACCCTCCGATCGGCATTTTGATGGTTACCGATAAAAATAAAGCCCTGGTAGAATACGCCACCGCCAATGAAAAGGACCGTTTGTTCATATCAAAATATAAACTTCAGCTGCCATCAAAAAAACAATTACAATCATTTGTTGAAGGCGAATTAAAAAAACTGTGAATAGAGATTAACCGAATTAGATTATTATATACATTTTCAAAAAAATATACGGGAAAAAATTTAGAGTTTTCGTGCTTTGGTGGCCAAAATCCAATTGCCACTAAAACACTAAAACCCACAAAAAAGCTTATTCGATATAAACTCTAATGTTGAAATAAAAAATATTTAAGCAGAATGCGAATAAAGCAGTAAAAGAAATAATAAAAGGTAAAAAACAATGAACATAAAAAAACTCTTCTTCGGCACAGAACCTCTTACCCAATACTCCATGTTAACAATACGGATAGTGATGGGAATATTGTTTATCCATCATGGCCAAAACATATTCAATCCGGCAGATGTGCAGGAAACAGCGGATTGGCTTGCGAAGGAACTTCACTTTCCGCTGCCGTTGCTAATGGCCGATTTAAAAATGGGTGCTATGTTTTTCGGAGGCATTCTGCTTATCATTGGCTTGTTTACAAGAATCGCCGCTTTCTTCATCATGTTTACCATGCTGGTAGCATGGCTTGCCGGACATGGTGGAGAAATTTTCGGAGATGGGGAAATGTCGTTTGCGTATGCAACAGTTATGCTTACCATACTACTTGCCGGTCCCGGCAGGCTTTCGCTGGATAAGTATATTTCGGAAAAATAAATATAAACATTCAAGCGAAGTAAATCATGATCAAAATCATTTACTTCTGCCATTAAAGTACTTATTATTGTCGCTGTAGATTTGTAGGGCTCGAAAATTTCATACAGCTCTGATGGATAGCAAAACCAATAATGAGGCATTCCTCACGGAAGCACTCAAACTATTTGAAGCAGGTTTGGATGATTCCACAATCGCGTCAAAAATAAGCAAACTCGGCGCAAATGAAACGAAAGTCTCGGATATCCTCAAAAAAATAAAAGTTCTGCGCCACAAAAAAAGAAGGAAAACCGGAACAACTATTGTTTTGATCGGAAGTATTCTCTTACTCGTGGGCTTTGTTTCAACTGTCGCGCTCTTTCAGAATGACGAACCTTTCAGGCACGTAATGTATGGGCTTACCATTGGCGGTATCATTGCCATAGTTATCGGATTGATACTTATTTTTGAATGATCCAAAAGTTTATCTTAGCAAATATGATCTGATCCATCTTAGTATGCAGCCAAAGCAGCGCGTTTCCAGCCAACAGAAGTTTTTATGTAAAAGTAGTTGTCGTCCCAGGCTGTATCACCAACATTGCCATTGGCATCCGCGCTTCCGGTAGGTGTATATGAAGTGCGCAGGCGGAGTTGCTGGTAACCCACAAGACCGAAACCTGTAACAACATCCACTTTTGATAATGGATTGCGCTGGCCAATTCCCACAAACATAGAAGCACTTTTAAAAATGATTATAGCCCGCGCCCCTGTCATACGTGCAGGACCGGAATAGCTCGCATAAATTACAAATGTAGGTTTGGTACTGCCTATATAAGTATTTGTACCATCATCACCAAAAAATATCTTATTCGCGTCCGCTGAATGACGAAAAGCAACAAAATTTACGCCCGCATCAGTGGAAGTGCCTGGCATATTAAATGTTAACTGTGTTCCATTTTGATAGATCGAACTTAAAAGTGTACCGGTACCATCAAAAAGGCCAAGCTGATTTGTTGAACTGCTTCCTATGCCCACAGGTTCTGTTACAGTACTGGTTCCAAACCCGACATATCCGGAAACCAAGAGGCTATTTGCGGGTGCCGCAGTAACACCTGCAAAAGTTCCTACAACCATTGATCCATTTACATCGAGCATGTTAGCCGGTACAAATTGAACAGCGCCAATGCCAACACTTTGAGCAGAAATACCGGTTAATAAACAAAATGAAAATTGAAAACATAAAAACATCAACAAACCACCCTTCGCAGTTTTTGTAAAATAATTTACTCTTTGTAATTCAAATATGCTCATAAAAAAAATTAAAAAGCTGACATTGTCATACGTTTCCAACCTGCACTTGTCTTCAGATAAAAAAAGCCGGTATCCCATGCAGTATCACCAATATTACCAACAGCACTTCCTGATGGAACGGTAGCCGGTGTTTCTATACGCAATTGCGAATAGCCATCTGTCGCATTAATGTCAAGCTTGGAAGTTGGCGATGTAGTACCTACTCCGACAAATTTTGAGGTGCCGTCAAGCATCATAATTGGTGTAGCCGAGGTGGTTTGGGCCGCATTGTTAAGGGTGAAATAAATATTATGCGTTGAAATAATATACGAATTTCCGCTCAAAGCGGCCGCCGCAGTGCCATAGGCTCCGAAAAATATACGGTTAGCATCAGCGCCATAACGAAAAACCGTAAAGTTGGCTCCGGCATCATCCACCACTCCACTTGCAGTAATGAATATCTGTCCGCTGCACGACATTTGAGTCAACCTTGTTCCTGAGCCATTATAGATACCCATAAAACTACCACTCCCGGTTGCCGTGGAAATAGTAAGCGAATAAGGAAGAGTGGTTAAGGGACCTGAACCAATATTTCCCGGAACTATAAAACCATTTGCAGGTGCAGTATTTACTCCCGCATAAGTACCAATAGCAACCGCGCCTTTAACATCAAGTGTATTAACAGGTACAAACTGCACGGAACCAATGCCCACGCTTTGTCCAAACCCAGGACTGCAAAGGCCAATTGCAGATAACAGAGTTAAACCACACAACCAATTTTTTGAATACAAAGTCGAATTCATAATCACTGATTTTATATTACCCACCCATTTTCCCAAAGCTAAAAAGCCGACAATGCGGATCGAACCCATTTTGTTGCACCACTGCTTACCCGCATATAAAAATAGTTGTCATCCCAGGCTATGTCGCCTATATTACCATTTGTATCAGCACTGCTTGTAGGTGTATATGGAGTGCGTAACCTGAGTTGCGCATATCCATTAGTACCCAAAATATCCAATTGCGATCCCGGAACTGTTCCAATCCCAAGCGCTCTTGTGCCGTTATCAATCAGTGTAATTATGGGTGTTGAGGATGAGGTATGAGGATCTGATTCCCCGGCGCAAAAATTCATACTTCGTCCATTCGTAAGATAACTCTCATTATTATCCGAACCTAATCGAAATGCATCCTGACCACAGCAACTTGCAAATTTCAAATGTGAATAATAATCACCCGGATCAAGCGTATTATTGGGATTACTTATAATCAGCTGAGAGCCATCACCATATATACTGGCCTGGAGAACGCCGGTATTGCTGGAGTAGTATCCAATATGCGTAGAAGATCCATTAAAGATAGTTAACGCATAAGAAGGCGCACTTGAAGTGCTTATTCCGGTATTTCCGGAAATAATTAATCCATTTGAAGGAGCGGCATTTACTCCCGCGTATGTTCCTATAGCCATCGAGCCATTTACATCCAGTGTATTAACAGGCACAAACGAAACCGTACCAATTCCTACCTGGGCAAAGCCTTTCACAGAGCAGCAAAACAAGAGAATACCAATTACCCTATTTAACATTTTCATTTCTTAAGTTTTAAATTTCCAGAATGTTAATTCTACAAATAGTATCAATGAACAATCAGCTTCTGCTTATAAATATCATTTCTAACCGAGCCAACAATAGTATAAATTCCGGCAGCCAACTTTTCAGCTCCGGCAATCGATTCAAGTATTTCCCCATTCCCATTTGTAACGGACACTTTTTCAAATACAACCTGTCCCAAAACATCCACTAAAATAACCAATACTTTTTCTTCAGCATTCAAACCATTCATTTTCATAAAAACATTATCTCCATCTGATGGATTTGGAAAAATAACGAATTCACTTTTAGGGGCTGCGCCATCTCCATCACAATTAACAACAATTATTTTCGAAAAAGTATATTTTCCGTCAAAATCAGTTTGCTTTAACCGATAATAGCCATTGGGCTCAGAAACGGTAACCGCGCTTTTATATTTTCTAAGACCCGAACTGTTCCCGGCACCTTTTACCTGTTGAATAGCCTTATAATCAATTCCATTAACAGAACGCTCTATAGTAAAATGATCATTATTCGTTTCTGTGGCTGTGCTCCAGTTAAAATTAATACGTCCGTTATTACATTTCGCTGAAAAAGAAAGCAATTCAACAGGCAATGGGGTTACTCTGGTAGATAGTACCCAGGGTGAAAAACTTGTTACGCCGGTTCCGGATGAAGTGTATAGCTGGTCCGTTGTGGTGCCTCCCGCAGTACCACTGTTCAATGGAATTTCCCAGGCCGTACCCCATCGTTGCGGAGCAAACGGACCATTGTTTCCTGTTGTGTTTTCCTGCCCCAGATAGGAAAAGGTCAGATCAGCCGTAGGCGTTCCGGCATTAACGGTAATTTGCCACCACCTGTCAATGACCGCGTTTGAAGCATCCCCACCCTGGGTTCCTCCCATTTGTGAAGAAGTTGTAATAGGAGAAAAATAAGGAGTGTTATCTGCTATAACAGGGCTGGCTCCAAATGCACCTTTAGTTGAAAGCGACATTTCACATGCACCGACACTTGTTTTGTCGAACGTAAATGGAATATAATGCGCATTATTATCATCTCCTCCAAACGGATAGATGTATGTGGTTGCGGCATTCTGCATATTCCATTTTACATAATTGTATTGGCCTTCCGAAATAATATGACCTTTCAAAGTTGCATCCCTGTATATTCCTGTACTGGCTCCTTCATTTACAATAACATATATTGGAGTACCACCCGTACCCCCACTCAAGGAAACAAATGCTCCATAGATCTGCAGCGCATATTGGGAAAACGAGTTAACGCCGCACAAAAGACTAACACTAATAGCTGAAAGCCGGGTCTTCTGCTTCATTATTACATTATAAGACGTAATTATTTAACGAAATTTGTTTAAAAAGGTTTCAAATATTTAAATATAAGGGATATTGTGCTAAGACAAAAGTTCTATATATCTGAATTATTACCATTTTTTACGATAACAGGTCAAATACTTCAAACGTATATGGGTATGGATATGCACTTGTTGCATGACATGAGCGGCATTTAACCTATTTTAAATATTGTAATGGGCTTTGTTTAGAATATTGTCCCATAAGCTCCGTTGTACTCAGTAATTCTGTATTTTTATAGCATAATGTTCCTTGCGTGCAGATGAATAAAATAGAAAATTTCGATTCCTTAGATCCTAAAAAAAACATCATAATAAAGGGTGCGCGTGTCCATAACCTGAAAAATGTGGATGTAGCCATTCCCCGCAATAAAATGGTGGTCATAACCGGACTTTCGGGTTCCGGTAAGTCATCATTGGCATTTGATACTTTATATGCTGAAGGTCAGCGCCGTTATGTTGAAAGCCTTTCAGCCTATGCGCGTCAATTCCTTGGCCGTATCAATAAGCCCGATGTGGATTACATAAAAGGTATCTCCCCTGCAGTCGCCATTGAACAAAAAGTGATTTCAAGAAATCCCCGCTCAACAGTGGGTACTTCAACCGAAATTTACGATTACCTGAAATTATTGTTTGCGCGTGTGGGCAAAACCTATTCACCTGTTTCCGGCGATCTCGTAAAACGCGAAACTGTGGGTGATGTAGTGCAATACGTTAACACACTTCCTGAAGGAACAAGCTTCCTGGTATTGTCACCGCTAAAGGTGAAAAAAGATAAAACACTTAAAGAACAGCTCAACCTATTGTTGCAGCAAGGTTTTGCAAGAATACAATATAAAGGGGAGGTCATACGCCTGGATGAATTCTTAAAAACAAAATTCTCAGAAAAAGAACAAATAAATATTGTTATTGACCGGTTAACTGTCCGCAAGAATGACGAGGATAATACCAACCGCATTTCCGATTCCGTTCAGACCGCGTTTTATGAAGGTAGCGGAGAGTGTTTGGTGGAAGAAGTTAAAAGGGACGAAGGGGATCAGAAGTCAGAAGTCAGAAGTCAGAAGCAAAAAAAAATAAAAACCCATTCTACTTCGGAGAAGGCCGGAATCAGGACTTTCTCCAATCGTTTTGAATTAGATGGCATTACATTCGAGGAACCTACGGAACATTTTTTCAGTTTTAACAATCCTGTTGGCGCCTGTAAAAGCTGTGAAGGGTTTGGAAATATCATTGGCATTGATGAAGATTTAGTGGTACCCGACAAAAGCCTTTCCATATATGAAGATGCCATTGTTTGCTGGAAAGGCGAAAAGATGAGTGAATGGAAGAATTTATTCATAAAAAATGCTCACAAATTTGATTTTCCTGTTCACAAACCTTATTATGAATTAAGTAAGGTACAGCGCAATGAGCTCTGGAAAGGAAATAAATACTTTGAGGGACTGGACGGATTTTTTAAACACCTGGAAGAACAAAGTTATAAGATCCAATACCGTGTTATGTTATCGCGCTACCGCGGAAAAACCATATGCCCCGATTGCCAGGGCACAAGACTCCGCAAGGATGCTTCATACGTTAAAGTTGCCGGCAGGTCGATCAATGAATTGGTACTCACTCCCGTAAGCGCTAACCTGGAATTTTTTAAAAGCATAAAGCTCAATGATCACGATACATTAATTGCCAAACGTATTTTACTTGAAATAACAAACCGCTTACAGTTTTTAACGGATGTAGGTCTCGGCTATTTAACCCTGAATCGTTTATCCAACAGCCTTTCGGGAGGCGAATCCCAGCGCATTAACCTGGCCACATCGCTTGGCAGCAGCCTGGTTGGCTCCCTATATGTATTAGATGAACCGAGCATAGGACTTCACTCACGTGATACACACCGATTGATAAGCGTACTCACAGCATTGCGTGATATAGGAAATACGGTTGTAATTGTTGAACACGATGAAGAGATCATGCGCGCAGCCGATCAATTGATCGATATCGGTCCTTATGCCGGCACCCATGGCGGTGAACTTGTTTTCCAGGGCGATCATAAAGACATCGAAACGGAAGAGCGCAGCCTGACAGCTTTATATCTGAGCGGTAAAGAAAAAATAACAATACCCGAATACCGGAGAAAATGGAATAGTTATATTGAGGTAAAAGGTGCGAGAGAAAACAACCTGAAGAATATTAATGTAAAATTCCCACTGCATGTTCTAACCGTTGTTACAGGAGTAAGCGGTTCCGGAAAAAGCTCATTGATCAAGCGTATCCTCTACCCTACCCTCAAAAAAATTCACGGCGGATTTGGTGAACAAACCGGCAAGTTGGATAAGATTGAAGGTGATTACAATAGTCTTTCAGGTGTCGAATTTGTGGATCAAAATCCCATTGGTAAATCATCACGATCAAACCCCGTAACCTATGTTAAAGCTTACGATGAGGTACGCGCACTGTATGCCGATCAGTCGTTATCAAAAGCACGCGGCTATAAGCCTTCTCACTTTTCATTCAACGTTGAAGGAGGACGCTGCGATGTTTGTGAGGGCGAAGGTGTGGTAAATATTGAAATGCAATTCATGGCCGATATTGAACTGGTGTGCGAAGCATGCAATGGCAAGCGTTTCAAACAGGAAACCCTGGAAATAGTTTATCGCGGAAAAAATATTTCTGAGATCCTTGATCTAACCGTAGAAGAAGCCATCGCTTTTTTTGAAGCGGCACAACCCGCCACTTCTGTTGAACGCCGCATCGTAAACAAACTCTCTCCACTGTCTGAGGTCGGATTAGGTTATGTACATCTTGGCCAATCATCCAGCACACTCAGCGGCGGCGAAGCGCAGCGTATAAAACTGGCTTCGTTCCTTGGTATGGGACAAAACAGCGGAGGCCCTACCCTGTTCATTTTTGACGAACCTACAACCGGTCTCCATTTTCACGATATAAATAAACTGCTCGGCGCGTTCAACGCTCTTATCAGGCAGGGGCACTCTATTCTTGTTATTGAACACAATGCCGAAGTTATCAAGTGTGCCGACTGGGTGATCGACCTTGGTCCTGAAGGCGGTGAAAATGGCGGTAATATTTTGTTTGAAGGCACACCTGAAGATCTGGTTAAATGTAAGGCATCTTATACCGGACAGTTTTTGAAGAAGAAAATTTTGAATTGAATGAAATCAATTCAAAAAAAACAGGTCGCCCCTATGGGCTTTATTCAATGTTAAAAACCCTTTCCTACAAAGCAGGACGTGCCTCCGGGACTAGCTGTTTGTGGAAAAATGATTAATTATAGTTACATAAACCCCATTGGAGCGATCCGTAAAAATAAAAATTAAACAGTTAGTTTCTAAATATTCCATGAATAGATTATTAAACTATATAGCCGCCTCTATTCTGCTCACCGGCTGTTCAAGTACCGAAGACAATAAAAAGGAACACTCCGGCTCATTCATAACAACCGCAGAAAAACAAACCCCGAAATCCGAAAATTTTGAAAAAGGAAAAGTATTAAACAACATTAAATGCAAAGCTGATACAAACAATAACTATACACTGTATATTCCCATTTCGTACAACAACAGCCCATCACCAGTAATTCTTTTCTTCGATGCGCATGCCGATGGCACTTTACCCATAAAGAAGTATCAAACACTTGCAGAAAAATATGGCTTTATACTTGCCGGCTCGAATAATTCAAAAAATGGTAATAGCGCTGAAGTTAACGGAGCTTTCGCCGGTAATCTGTTAAATGATTTAAACGCCCGGCTAAATATTGACAGCAAACGAATTTACACTTCAGGGTTTTCGGGAGGATCGCGGGTGGCAAGTTATATGGCTATTTTTCGCGGCGGAATTAACACAGTGATCGGCTGTGGAGCCGGACTTCCGAATATTGATAAGCCAATTGAAAATAAATTTAACTATGTAGGGATCGCGGGTGATGAGGATTTCAACTATACCGAAATGGAAGAACTTGAAAAGATGTTTAAGAACTCAGATATAGAACATGTATTTATTCCATTCAATGGCAGGCATGAATGGTGCCCGGCAGAGGTAATGGAACAAGCATTTACCTGGCTGCAATTAAAAGCGATGAAACAAATGCTGATCCCGAAAAATGATTCCATCGTCAATGCCTATGAAACTTCGGCAATGGCAGCACTTGATGATCTATTAAAAGGAAATAAGGAAGAAGATGCCTATACCCTGGCGAAGCACATCATAAACTTCACATCAGGATTAAGCACAAATGATAAACTTAAAACCATTTACGTGCAGCTTGAGCACTCTCCAGCTTTGAAAAAAGCGCTGGCCCGCAAAGAAGAGCTTAACAGCGCTGAGAAAATGCTGAAAGACCAATACCTCAATGCCCTTGCCATAAACGATGCAGCCTGGTGGACAACCGAAGTTCAACATTTGAAGGACCTGAAGAAATACCCGGCAGACCAGGTTGTAATGAACAAACGGATATTAAGCTTCATGAGCCTGGCCTGTTACATGAACATTACACAAATGCTGCGCAGCGGACAGATAAATGAGGTCGAACATTATATTTCAATATACAAAGCCATAGATCCGGAAAATCCCGAAGGGCCGTATCTGCAGGCAACTCTGTTCCACTCCCAAAACAAAACTGACAAAGCCCTTGCTGAACTTAAATCAGCAGCTAAACTTGGGTTTAAAGAATATGATCGGTTTACAAAAGATTTCCCGGAATTAGTTCCCACCAAACAAATTGAAAGTATTATTGCTATTATAAAACTAAATGCCACAAAAGAACAATAATAAACAAGTTCAGTTATCAATAACATACATAAAAACCAGATCCAATAGAGGTCAAATAAAAATAACCACCAAGTCAATCAGCGGTAAAAATAACCCGATATAATCTATAGGCCTGAATGCCATATTCAAAAATACATCGTTCAAATAACAACACCCTGTTAAAAAGTATAGTTTACCTCCTATTCATGGCGTTCTTCTTTTAATTAAGTTCGGTTCATGAAAGTCCACTTCATCGCCATCGGAGGCAGCGCCATGCATAACCTGGCTATTGCCATGCATAAAAAAGGGTTTACTGTTACAGGCTCCGACGATGAGATCTTCGAGCCGAGCAAAAGCCGGTTGGAAAAACTTGGATTGCTGCCGGCTAAAATGGGATGGGATGTAAACAACATCCATAAAGAGCTTGAGGCTGTTATACTTGGCATGCATGCACGTAATGATAACCCCGAATTATTAAAAGCAAAAGAACTCGGAATAAAAATATACTCTTACCCCGAATACATATACGAACAGACCAAAAATAAAATACGGGTGGTGGTCGGGGGCAGTCATGGTAAAACCACTATTACGGCAATTATTCTGCATGTATTGCACTACCATAAAACAGATTGCGATTATTTGGTCGGCGCGCAGCTGGAAGGCTTTGACACAATGGTTAAATTGACCAAAGAAGCGAAGATCGCCATCATTGAAGGTGATGAATATCTCTCTTCCCCCATTGACAGACGCCCAAAATTCCATTTGTACAAACCCAACATCGCCATATTAAGCGGCATCGCATGGGATCACATCAATGTGTTTCCAACTTTTGATAATTATGTTGAACAGTTTAAAATATTCATCGATCTGATCGAACCAAACGGAACCCTTGTATATTGTACAGAAGATGCTGAAGTAAAAAGGTTGGCTGAATCAACTTTAAATAAAATAAAATGTTTACCCTACGGAATCCCGGAATATAAAATTGAAAATGGCTCAACACATCTTATCCAACAATCGACAACCGATAACCAAGAACTAACAACCCCATTATTAGTCTTCGGTGAACATAATTTAATGAATTTAAATGGGGCCCGGTTAGTATGCAATGAATTAGGCTTGACAGATGAGCAGTTTTATCAAGCTATTCAATCTTTCAAAGGTGCCGCGAGGAGATTGGAGTTGGTCGCACGCAATAACACTTCAGCTTTTTATAAAGATTTCGCCCATTCCCCGTCCAAGTTAAAAGCCACGACAGCCGCGGTAAAGCAACAGTTTCCAAACAGGAAATTAATTGCCTGCATGGAGTTGCATACATTCAGCAGTTTAAATGAGGATTTTTTAAAACAATACAAGGGTTCGATGGAACTGGCAGATGAAGCCATAGTTTATTTCAACCCGCATACGATCGAACAAAAAAAACTTAAAGCCATCACGCCTGGACAGGTAAAAAGTGCTTTCGGCGGTAATAATATTTCCATTTACACTGATTCCGCGAATATAGTTGCTGATATAAAGAAACGAAGCTGGACAAATAGTAACCTGCTGATGATGAGTTCAGGAAATTTTGACGGGATTGACTTCAAAAAACTGGCGGGAGAAATTAATCTTCTCCCATAGTTTCCTGCTGAGGAGGATTGCGCCTCAATATTCTCGCTGCGATCAGGGCAATGAATGTTTCAACAAACAGCGTTTGTGAAAAGCTACCCCAGGCCGCCGAGATCGGGGTAAATCCTGCAGAGAGGAGGTCGGACAGTTTTTTAATTTCCTCTTCACTTTTTCCCATCAACTTCGAGTACTTCTCATAATCAGATAAAAAATTACTCATGAACGAAGTATCAATAAATTGATAATAGAGGTAAATAAAGAAGGAATATAAAATTGCATTTACCAGGAGCATTGTCATACCGGCCTTCGCGGCATTCTTAAAATCGATATATCCTGAAAATTCCTTTTCACGGGTAGCGTGAATGGCAAGAAAAATAAAAATCACTTCAATAAGAGAAGAAAGAATTGAACTTACACCCTTCGTCCAGAAAGCAGAAACCCCGCTAAAATGAAGAACAAGAACGAGCGAAATACCTATCAGCGCGCAATAATTACCATATTTGGTGGCAATGTTCATGAAGCACTATCCGTTCATTGAAACAAGGAACTCTTCATTGGTCTGCGTATTTTTTATACGATCCCGCATGAATTCCATGGCCTCGAGCGGATTCATATCCGCAAGATGTTTCCGTAGTATCCACAGGCGCTGTAATGTTTCTTTATCCACCAACAGGTCATCCCTGCGGGTGCTGGATGCGACAATATCGATAGCAGGGAACAAGCGTTTGTTAGAAAGCTTACGATCCAATTGAAGCTCACTGTTACCGGTACCTTTAAACTCTTCAAAAATAACTTCATCCATTTTCGAACCGGTTTCAGTCAGAGCCGTTGCAAGAATCGTAAGTGAACCGCCATTTTCAATTTTGCGGGCAGCTCCGAAAAAACGTTTAGGCTTATGCAATGCATTCGCGTCAACACCACCTGATAACACTTTACCCGATGCAGGCTGAACAGTGTTGTATGCGCGTGCCAGACGTGTAATGGAATCCAGCAGGATAACGACATCATGTCCGCACTCTACCATACGTTTTGCTTTTTCAAGCACAATGTTGGCAATACGAACGTGGCGATCGGCCGGTTCATCAAACGTAGAAGCAATAACTTCGGCTTTTACACTGCGCGCCATATCCGTTACCTCTTCAGGACGCTCATCAATAAGCAAAATGATCAGGTATGTTTCGGGGTGATTGAACGCGATCGCGTTGGCTATTTCTTTCAACAATACTGTTTTACCTGTTTTAGGCTGGGCTACGATCAATGCACGCTGACCTTTACCAAGTGGAGTGAACAGGTCAACTATACGGGTTGATAACGAGTTTTGCGGATGACCGGTTAACTTGAATTTTTCGTATGGAAATAAAGGGGTCAGGTAATCAAAAGGAACGCGATCACGTACATAAGCCGGATCGCGGCCATTGATCTTATCGATCTTGATCAGGGGGAAATATTTTTCACCTTCTTTGGGAGGCCGGATACTGCCACGCACCGTATCACCTGTTTTTAAACCAAACAATTTTATCTGTGATTGTGACACATAGATATCGTCTGGAGAGTTCAGGTAGTTATAGTCAGATGAACGGAGGAATCCATAGCCATCAGGCATGATCTCCAGCACACCTTCACTCACAACAATACCGTCAAAGTTATAAAGGTCAGCCTGCCTGCTACGGGGCTCGAAACGTGTACGGTTGTTTTGATCTCCACCACTGCTCATCATCGGGTCAGAAGCAACAGGTTGAGTCTCTTGTACCTGTGGCGGCACAGAACTGACTATTGATGGAGCTGGCTCCGCCTTTTGCGGAGGAAAATCATTTTCTAATTCGGGAGCATCCGCAATTATGTCTGTATCGAGTTTCACTTTTTTTACACGGCTCTTATCATCGCTTTTAGAAGCCCCTGTTTTACCCGGAGCCGGATTCAGGGCCTGGTGATCTAATATTTTATAAATTAATTCTTGTTTTTTAAGAGTATCATATTTGGGAATATTAAACTCCTTAGCAATGTCTCTCAGCTCGGAAACAAGCCTGTTGTTCAATTCAACAATGTCGTACATAAATTACAGGTTAGGTTAAAGGATAAATTTGAGGGATTATTTGGGGGTTGAGTTTAAACTCACAGAAAATTTACAACGGAAAGTTGAATTGTTTATGGGATTATGTTTTGTGATTAACGATTACAAGAAGATGTAATGCCAGAATCGTGGTACAAGTATACAAATAATATTTTACAATACATCAAAATCCGGTTAAAAATTACAATTGGCCAAGTTCTACCACCTCAAGATCCTTTATCGTCTCTTTATCAATTGTAAACCTGACCAGGGTTTTTACCTTATGGAAACCATAATTTCCGGCAGAACCCGGGTTAATGTGCAATAGGTTATATTTCTTATCGAATATTACCTTGAGGATGTGTGAATGACCGCAAATAAATAACCCTGGAGGCTTCTCTTGTATGAGTTTTTTTACTTCTGCATCATATCTTTCAGGATATCCGCCAATATGTGTCATCAATACATCAACCTTTTCGCACATAAAACGCTGCACCCTGGGATATACTTTTCGTATATCCTGTCCATCGATATTGCCGTATACAGCCCGCAAGGGTTTTATTTGTTCCAGTTGTTCACAAACGGAAATTGTTCCAATATCACCCGCATGCCATATTTCGTCACATACATTTAAATATTTGACAGCAGCAGGGTCGAGGTAATTATGTGTATCAGAAAGTAAACCGATGCGGATCATTGATTTATCTCAAATTGAATCAGAATAAACCGATGGCGCCTTTTCTCTCAGGTTATAATTTGAAGCCATTGCTTCACCATATGCTCCTGCAGTACGCAAAGCTATAAGATCACCGCGCTTTGTTTCGGGTAACTCAACCGCTTTACCGAAACAGTCGGATGATTCACAGATGGGACCAACTACGTCATATTTTAAGAAAAGGGACGAAGGACGAGAGACGAGAGACGAAATGTTTTCTATTTTATGATAGGATTGGTACAAGGCGGGACGGATAAGCTCGGTCATGCCGGCATCAAGAATTGCGAAGTTTGTAGCAACACCTTTTTTAATATACAATACTCCTGAGATAAGGCTGCAGCATTGGGCCACGACAGCACGGCCTAATTCGAAATGCACTTTTTGAGCAGGTTTGCGTTCAAGAAATTCATTGAAAATTTTGAAGTAATTCTCAAAATCAGGAATAGCCTGTACATCCGGCTCGTGGTAGTTAACGCCCAGCCCACCTCCGACGTTTATATGCTCAATATCCAGATGGTGGTTCTCAAACCACTTCTGTATCTCATTTACACGGGTACACAAATTTTTAAATGTGCTCAGGTCAGTTATCTGGGAACCAATATGAAAATGAATACCGACAAACTTCACATTACTCAGGCCTTTCAATGTCTTTAAAACGTGATCAAGCTCCCACATGTTTATTCCAAACTTATTTTCCTCAAGGCCGGTGGTAATGTAGTGGTGTGTATTCGCGTTCACATTGGGATTGATGCGTAAGGCAATCCGTGCTGTTTTCTTTTTCTTCAACGCCAGCTCATTAATCACCTCAAGCTCCTGAACAGACTCACAGTTAAAACAAAAAATATCATTATCCAGGGAAAAGTTTATTTCGGCATCGCTCTTTCCCACCCCTGCAAAAACAATATCAGACACAGGGAACCCTATCTCTATGGCTTTTTTCACTTCATTCCCACTTACGCAATCCGCACCAAGTGCATATTTTCGTATTGTACTTAACACCCTGTCATTGGTATTTGCTTTCAATGCATAATGCACCACAAATCCGTACTTTTTTGATTCAGCACTGAGTTTATCAAGCGTCCGTTTCAAAACCTCAAGATCGTAATAATAGAAAGGTGTTGTCCTGCTTCCAAACTTTTGTACTATTTCTTTATCAAACATCTTTGAAAAATTAAATTCAATTTTTAAAGCCCGAACAATCCCTTATTCAAAGCGATCAGCGCTTCTTTCTTATAACACGAATTTACAAGCAGCGAAATATTATTTTTACTTCCGCCATAGGATATCATACGTATAGGCACATTTTTCAGGGCGTCAAATATTTTTACCGCGTACCCTGATTTATCTGCAAGGAAATCACCTACAACACAAATAATAGTTTGTTCATGCTCAACAGTTATTGTAGCAAATGCGGCAAGTTCTTTAACGATCGCATCGAGATTCTTCGGATCATCTATTGTCAGTGACACAGCCACTTCGGATGTGGTGATCATATCAATAGGCGTTTTATACCGCTCAAATACTTCAAACACGCTTCTTAAAAAACCGAAGGCCATAAGCATTCGTCCCGACACTATATTTATAGCAATAATATCATCTTTCGCGGCAACCGCTTTGATTGTATCTCCTGTTGATTTATCGCTTATTACAGTACCTTTCGCCCTGGGCTGCATAGTATTAAGGAGGCGGACAGGTATTTTCCTGAAACGTGCGGGATTCACACAGGTCGGATGCAATATCTTGGCGCCAAAATAAGCCAATTCCGCAGCTTCATCGAACGACAATTCAGAGACTGGTTTTGTTTTATCCACAATACGCGGATCATTGTTATGCATTCCGTCAATATCCGTCCATATCTGAACTTCATCAGAATACAGTGCGGCACCGATAAGTGTTGCCGTATAATCGCTTCCGCCCCGCTTCAGGTTCGAAATGGAGCCAAACGAATCACGGCAAATATACCCTTGGGTGATAAAAAGTTTATCATTTTTAAAGTTGGCCAGTATTTTATTCAAATGCTGTTCAATAGATACCAGATCCGGTTCGTCATTCTCGTCGATCCTCATAAAATCAAGAGCCGGAAGAAGTACAGAAGGTATATTATTCTCTTCGAGAAAATAATGAAACAAAGCCGTGGATATTAATTCTCCCTGGGCAAGAATTACACGCTCTTCATTTACTTTAAATGAATCGGCATTGAATGAACGCAGGTAGTCGAAATGATTTTTTATCAGCTCTGCCCCTTTGTTCACAGCCTTCTCAGTCTTGTATAACTCAAGAATTACTTTATTATATTTAGCGTTCAGGTCATTGATCAGCCTGTTGGCGGAAACACTATCCTTCTGATAAAAGGCTTTTGCAATTTCAACAAGGTTGTTCGTGGTGCCCGACATTGCGGAAAGCACAACAATTTTCGGAACACCGTCATTTATAAGGCCGGCAACACTTTTCATGCGCTCTGCCGAGCCAACCGATGTTCCGCCGAATTTCAATACTCTCATATCCTTACATTAATTTAAACTTATGATATTTACTTTTTTATTATAATTCCGTCAATTAACAATAACCACACCTTTTTGCTCATTTATTTTATCGCGCGTACACGCTGTTTTATACCTTAACTCCCAGGCATAATTACCCGCTGCCACTCTCTTTCCATCCACATATCCGTTCCATTTTTTCGACCGATCATCTGTTTCAAAAACAACTTTTCCTCTTTTGTTTTTTATCTTCAGGCTGAACCATGTAACACCATTTAATATATAATCGAAATGACTGTTTAAACCTCCATTTCCGGGCTCAAATTCTTTAGACGGAATAAATGGCTTTGCGGAATTAGCAAAAGTCACCTTTACAAAATCGGTTTTTGTACATATGCCATCCGTAACTGTTACGCTATAATTACCTGTCTCCTTAGCAACGAACACCTGCGAACTTGCGCCACTCGACCAGCGGTAACCAAGCCCGGAATTTCCCGCATCAATAGGATACATCTCGCCGCATAGAACAGTATCTCTCCCTAACTCAAGAATAATCGGCTTACGGAATTTTATTTTAACCGTATCTGTTGCCGTTTGCCCATTCTTATTTACAGCCACCCAATATGTTCCGGTTCTTGCTATAGTGATCTTTTGTTCTCTTTCCCCGGTCGACCATCTATATGTTGCTCCGCTATTTTTTGCATCCAGCGTATAACTCTTTTCGCAAACAACGGTATCATTGCCTAAATTAACTTTTATATTAGTGTAGTCGGATAGAAAAAAGTCGGGCAATCCAAATGTACTATACATGCCTTTCAGATCAACCTGATCTGTTTTAAAACCACAACCACTGCCGGTTCCATTAGGATTAGTTATAACATCGAGAAACTGTCCCAGTTTGGCGGCATAAATTCTGTCATCAGGTCCGATCTGCATGGCACCATATCTTGTACTGTCAACAGGAGAAACCCGTACTGCGGACTTTGCAACTCCGGAAACAGTCAGGTCATACTGAACAATACCTCTTCCCCGGGATTCGTATGAAACATAAAGCTTTGTACCATCGGGTGAAAAACAGGTACCATAAGCATTGCCTGGACTTGGTAAATTAACCGGGTTTGATATTACACCCGAGGTATTGTTAAAATCAAATAACTCGATATTATTATTTGGAACATAGCAAATCGCTGATGCCAGTTTGGTGCCGTCCGGTGATCCTTTTAAATATCCTATCGATGCCGCGTTTTTTCCGGTACCTGAATCTTTCTGAACCGTCCCGATATTGGATATTACCGGAGCAGATATCCCATTTGCATCAAGCATATAACAGTAAAAAGCTGCGGAGTTCCATTGATGAACAATTACCCACCAGCCCTTGCCATTGGAATGACGTACAGCCGTTAGCTTTTCCGATGTGGGAGTTAATAGTAACTTATTTTTTATTGTCACAGCACCTGATCCGTTATTTTGTTTCATATCAATAACTGAATAGGATAATCCCTTTGGGCCAGCAAGTTCATCAATTGTAAACAGGTAATAAAGTGCTTCGGACGCGGGATTCTTTAAAATAATGCAGGATTGTGTTGATGAATTAGCCCCATTCAAGCCTTCGGCAATTAACTTATGTTCTTTATTCCAAACGGATACTCCATCCGAATAAAACAATAAGCGGCCATCTTTATCGGAAACAGAAGCGCAGCCTTCGTTTGTATATAGCTGACCATCATTCACCGCTTTAACATTTCCACTGCTAAAATCAAGCGCTACCCCGTTGCCAAAATACCAATGCCACGCCTCTTTCTGTGAAAAGACCTGCAAAACGTAAAACATTAAAAAACAATGGAATAAAATTCGCTTACGCATAAAAATGCTTTAAATACAGCCAGCAAAGATAAAATAGTTATAAACAATCAGAACCTTCGTACACTTATAATCGTAAACAAGTACCAATATCCCCGTAATTTTTTGTAAATAACATTGTTTGATACAAAAAAAAATATATACCTTAATCTCGGTAAGTAGTCCATTTTTCTTATTGTAAT
>JACPDY010000034.1:0-12494 GCA_016183775.1 Bacteroidota bacterium | reverse complement strand
TAATGAAGTATAATAAAAACATAAAAAGTTTATTATCAATTACTTATGTATTATTACATATAGTATTACTTTATTTAATTAATACAACTGCATTTGCTTCAGTTATTTTTAAATTAAAACCTATGTGCCCTCTTACTCTTGGAACTGGTTTTACACCTGTTTCCTGCAGTGGCGGCACCGACGGAACCGCTTTTGTAAATGTTTCGGGAGGAAGCGGAAATTACAGTTTTATATGGAGCATTGGAGGACAAACCGGCATAACCGCAACTACCATGTCGGCCACAACCTATACTGTTACTGTAACTGATAATACCGGAGGCTGTACGGCTACGGCAACTGTTACGCTTACTCAACCTGCACCACTTACAGTTACCACAACAAAAACCGATGCCGGCTGTACAGGAGTCTCTAACGGAACAGCCACAGCTAACCCGAGTGGCGGCAATGGCACTTACACTTATTCATGGACGAACGGACAAACCGGAAAAACAGCTACCGGCTTAGCTCCCGGTGCATATATAGTAAGAGCCACGGATATAAAAGGGTGTACAAGAACCGCATTGGTCAATATTGGTACCCTGGCTCCCAACACCATCAGCTTCACAAATACTGATATTCTGTGCAATGGAGGTACTACGGGCAGTGCGGTTGCTACATTATCCGGAGGAACGGGTCCTTTTACCTACAACTGGAGCAGCGGATCTACGGCCCCTGCTGCAAACAACCTTTCGCAAGGCAGTTATACTGTTACAATAAGTGATGCGATCGGCTGTGCGGTTACAAACTCTGTGACCATAACGCAACCTACAGCTATAACAGTTACAGCTACCCCGGTAAACTTAACCTGCAACAATTCAGGAAACGGAAGGGCCACAGCCTCTGCCTCGGGAGGAGTTGCCGGATATAACTATAGCTGGACAGGAGCCCAAGCAGGGATAACAGCGACAAGCCTGGCAGCAGGATCATATACAGTTACAGTTACCGATGCCAATAATTGTACAGCAACAACAAATGTTAGTGTGACACAACCGGCACCGGTGATCACAAGCTCTACTTCAATAAATGTTTCCTGCTTTGGATATAACGATGGCAAAGCATGGGTCACGCCAAATGGTTCAAAAGCTCCTTACGTTTATGTATGGAATCCAAGCCTGGGAATAAACGATACGATTTTTGGTCTCACCGCAGGTGGTTACACCGTTACGGTCACCGATTTTTCAGGTTGTACTCAATCGACCGTAATAACGATATCTGAACCAACACAATTATCGGGAACGGTTACAGGCACAAACAGCAGTTGTAATGGCGCAACAGATGGTACGGCTACTATAGTTCCATCCAGTGGCACGCCACCCTATACGTACTTCTGGAACACTACTCCGCCACAAAATACAGCAACTGCAAATAACTTAGGCCCCGGAACATTCACCATCAGATTAACCGACGCGAACGGATGTGAGTTTTATGCGAACGTCACTATCTCGGATGCGGCCCCGCTGTTTATTAACAACCCTTCCATCACCCAGGAGACCTGTCTTCGGGGAAATGGCGCCGCCACCATAACTATACTTGGCGGAACAGCGCCTTACACCTACTCATGGAATCCGACTGCCCAAACTATAAATACTGCATCTGGCCTTTCTGCGGGAACCTATAGTGTTACTGTTACAGACAGCAAAGGCTGCTCAACAACAAAAACAGCAGTGGTTACAAATCAATTTTCTCCTCCAACGGCTTTCGCCAATACCATAAATAATGTAAGCTGCTTTGGCGCCAATAACGGGCGGGCGGCAGTGACTGCTTCCGCCGGAACACCGCCATACGTATATAGCTGGTCGCCTTCCGGAGGAGCGGGAGCAACTGCAACCAATTTATCGCCGGGAACATATACGATCAGAGTTACAGATGCCAATGGTTGTACCGCAACTTCATCAACAGTTATTACAGAGCCTGCAAGTATGACCATCACGACCGCTTCGACAAACGCGACCTGCGGATTAACAAACGGAACAGCAAGTGCCACACCATCAGGCGGCACATTACCCTATACTATCAACTGGTCGAATTCGGCCACCGGAATTACAGCAAGCAACCTGGCAGCGGGTACATATACAGTCACAGTAAGAGATGCCGGCGGATGTTCACGAACGAACAGCGTGACAATCAGTCTCGCGAATCCATTAAATATAATTTTATCATCAACCAATATTGCGTGTAATGGCACCAGTAACGGAACGGCAACCGTGTCGGCATCGGGCGGCAGCGGTTCATTCAATTATGCATGGGCTCCGGCGGGAGGAACTGGCTCCACAGCAACCGGTTTAGCGCCTGGTACTTATACCGTTACTGTGAGCGATGCCGGTAACGCGGCATGTTCAGGTACTTCAACGGCTGTAATCACTCAACCGGCCGTATTAACAGCGCCTATAACTATTGTTGATATATCTTGTTCAGGCAATAACAACGGACAGGCTTCTGTTTCACCTACAGGCGGTGCAGGTACTTATACCTATATCTGGTCGAACGGAAGCACGACAAGTGCCATTACCGGTTTAGCTGCAGGTGGTTACACGGTAACTGTAACGGATAATAACGGATGTAGCAAAACTGCAAACGGCACCGTTATTCAAAATACCTTAGTGACAGCTTCAATAACCGGTACGGATGTAAAATGTTCCGGACAAAATTCAGGTCAGGCTGTTGTTACTGCAGGAGGCGGCAGCGGCTCCTATTCATATAGCTGGACACCGACAGGAGGAACTTCATCAACCGCAACAGCACTTGCGGCGAATACATATACAGTAACTGTTACGGACGGCAACGGATGTACGAAAACCGCTACCATTACTATAACCCAACCAACGGTTTTTACGATCAGTACAAATAAAACAGATGCATCCTGCGGCTCCAATAACGGAACTGCCAATGTAAATTCTTCAGGCGGTGTAACCCCATATACTTATGCGTGGTCGAACGGAATAACATCCGCAACTGCTGCAAATCTTGCCCCGGACACTTATACCGTTGTTGTAAATGATGCGAACAGCTGCGCCCGCACTGCGACAGTTACGATATCCATTTCCAATAGTCTTGCGGCTTCTGCTGTAAAAACAGACATAAATTGCAACGGAACCGCGAATGGAACTTCAACGATTAGTCCAACAGGTGGAAGCGGAACATATAACTATAACTGGTCGCCCGGCGGATATACCACAAGCAGCGTTACCGGTTTAACACCTGCTGCATATACTATAACAGTTACGGATGAAGGAAATGCAGCCTGCTCAACAACTGTAACGGTGAGCATAACGGAACCGGCAGTATTAAATTCAAATATAAGCGGGGTTAATATTACCTGCAACGGCAGTAACAACGGACAAGCCTCCGCAAATCCTACAGGCGGAACAACACCATATACATATAACTGGAGTACAGGAAGCACTTCCGGCACAATTACAGGGTTAGGCCCAAACACCTATACGATAACTGTTACGGATGCCAATAGTTGTTCATCAACAGCAACAGTTGCCATCACACAGGGCGCGGCGCTTTCTGTTACAGTAAATACACATATTGATGTGGCATGCTTTGGTACCGCAACAGGTACTGCTTCGATTAACGCATCAGGAGGAACAGGAACTCTGACTTATTTATGGTCACCATCGGGCGGAACAGGAGCAACGGCTACAGGCCTTGTTGCAAACACATACACATTAAGTATCAATGACGCGAATAATTGCGCCTCAACCACCGCAATTACAATAACAGAGGCTCCGGATCTGTTGCTTACCCAGACAACAACAACCGCGACATGCGGTATTTCTGATGGCACCGCTACTATTTCACCTACGGGAGGTACAACACCATATACATACAGTTGGAGCAGTGGCGGCACAAATGCACTTGAGATCGGACTTGCTCCCGGTAATTATACCGTGACCGTAACCGATGCCAACAATTGTTCAAAAACAAGAACCGTAACTATTGTTGTTGGAAATCCAATTTCACTAATCACCACTCAATCCAATATCACCTGTAATGGATTAAGCAATGGAACTGCATCGGTAAGCGCCACAGGAGGAACAGGGAGCTACATTTATAGCTGGGTACCGGGTGGATCCACCTCGGCTACTATAGGCGGTGTGATCGCCGGAAGCTATACGATTTCTGTAATTGACGCCATTAACAACGCCTGCAGTGCATCAACGATCATAACGATCACCCAACCCAATCCGCTCACTGTACCAGTTACACGAACCAATATTATATGCTTCGGTCAGACCAACGGCACCACAACAGCAACGCCAAACGGCGGAACACCTTCTTACACTTATAATTGGACACCTGTTGCAGGAACCGGTTCCGGTCTTAACAACCTTAGTGTGGGGACTTATACTGTTACAGTTTCCGACGCGAATGGTTGTACAGCCACCAGCTCTGCAACAGTTACTGAACCTCCGGTACTTACTTTACAATTAGATTCTGTAAATGTAAGTTGTATCGGTGCTTATGATGGAGGTATAGGATCCACGACCGGAGGCGGCGTACCAGTCTACACTTATACATGGGCTCCGAACGGGGGAGCGACAGACAGTATTGGTGGTCTCGGCCCCGGCACTTATACATTAACAGTAACCGATGCCAATGGTTGTACAATCACACGATCGATAACTATTACAGAACCTCCGCCATTTTACATTTCAACAAGCGACAAGGATCCCACCTGTTATAATCTTAATGGTGAAGCATATGTAAGTGTTACAGGCGGCACCGGTCCATTCAGCTTTTTATGGACACCCACAGGAAGTATTAATGATACGATCACCGGTCTTGGACCCGGCACTTACCAGGTGAGGGTGATAGATCTGTCTACCGGCTGTGATACCATTGGTACCGTTATTTTAGCTTACCCGGTTGTAACGGTCAACCTGAACTCGCTGGATGTAACATGCAAAAACTTCAATGACGCAAAGGCATGGGCGATCGCTTCGGGCGCAACCGCGCCATATACTTATTCCTGGAGTTATGCAGGATCGGTAAATGATACAATAACAGGACTTTCACCCGGCACTTATAGTGTCACTGTGAGCGACAACGGAAGTTGTATAACTACGGGCAGCGTTAGTGTTACAGAGCCTGTCATTTTATCCCTTACAAAAACTTCATCCGATGTGACCTGCTTTGCAGGGAATAACGGAACTGCAGGCATTACAGCCGCAGGAGGAACAACACCTTATACCTATAGCTGGTCGTCCGGACAAACTTCAGCCTCAATAACCGGACGCACCGCAGGAACATATACAGTCACACTTACCGACAATAATAATTGTACGTTAACCGAAACCATAAATATTACTCAACCGCCGCAACTTGTTGCTGCCGCCGACTCGGTTAACATTACCTGTTTCGGAAATAATGACGGAAAAGTTCTTGTCAATGCAAGTGGCGGAACAGGAAGCTATTCATTTGTGTGGTCTATGGTGGGATCTCCGACCGGAAACACGGTAACAGGACTTTCTGCAGGGCCATACACGGTAACTATCACTGACGGCAGCGGATGTACAACCACAAGTGTTACAATTGTGGATGAACCTGCAGCACTTTCACTTACCATGAGTAAGGCAGAGCCCAATTGCGGACAGACCAATGGGAAGGCTTCTGTAAATGTATCCGGCGGCAACTCAGGTTACACCTATCAGTGGTCTCCCGTTGCAGGCTCAAATGACACAATCATCAATATCTCAAAAGGTTCATATACGGTTACAGTAACTGACACGAAAGGATGCTCATCAACAAGTTCGATACAACTTACCGAACCGGATGCTATATCTGCTTCTCTCAATTCAACAAATGTAACGTGTAACGGGGCCAATGACGGAACAGCAAACGTGACAGCCTCCGGGGGATCAGGTAATTATGATTATTCATGGAGCCCCGGAGGAGCCACCACAGCAACGATCATAAATCTTTCAACAGGTAAATACAAAGTAACAATAAAAGATATTGCCAATAGTGCCTGTGCATTGGTTGATTCTGTTGTTATCTCAGAACCCGCCACACTAAACTCCCCTGTCAACTCAACAAACGTGACGTGTTTTGGAAAAGGTGATGGTACTGCAACCGCTACAGTAACCGGTGGAGCAGGCGTATACACATATACCTGGTCGGATGCTTCAACTACGGCAACCATAAGTAATCTAATCCCTAATATTTATGCAGTTACAGTTACGGATAACAACGGATGTAATACAACAGGATCAGTAACTATTACCCAACCGACAATTCTCTCAGCTGCTGCAAGTGGCGTAAACATTACCTGCAATGGATATAACAATGGTAAAGCATTTGTGACCGCTACCGGCGGCACTGCCCCTTACAATTATACATGGAATCCCGGCACTATACTTGGTGACACACTTAATAATCTTGCTCCCGGATCATTTACTGTTACAGTGAGTGATATTAACAGTTGTACTGCCACAGCCTCCGTAACTATTACCGAACCTTCGGGCATGACACTGATGATGAATCGTACGAATACAGCCTGCGGTTCAAACATCGGATCAGCAAGTGTTACTGCTAACGGAGGTACAACACCTTATACATATCTATGGAGTAACGGAAATACATCAACCAACATAAACTCATTGTATAAGGGATTATATATAGTAACTGTTACCGACAATACAGGATGTACAAAAAGTGATTCGGCAAGAGTTACCGAACCCAACGGAATTGCCATCTCATTTGCCACTACAAACATTACATGTAACGGAAGTAATGACGGCAAAATAACTGTAACTGCGACAGGAGGAAGCGGCTCCTACATATATTCATGGGTGCCATCAGGAAATACGGCTACTACACTCAGCGGACTTTCTGCCGGAAATTATGTTATACAGGTTACTGATGCAACCAACCTTATCTGTAATTCGATAGGCGCAGTGACCATTACCCAGCCTCCCCTTCTTTCAGGCACCATGAGCCAAACCCCTGTTACATGCTTTGGTGACAGCACAGGTACAGCTTCGGTTACAGCCTCGGGGGGAAATGCCCCATACACTTATTCATGGGCAGTAACCGGCTCAACGACTGCCACTATCACGGGTTTAAAGCAGGGCATTTACACTGTAAATATTACAGACAACAAAGGATGTATCGCAGCCAGAACCATTGCAGTCACTCAACCAACACCGGTTACAATAAATACTTCTATCAAACAAGCCACTTGCGGAAACTCAGATGGCGAGGCTTATGTACAGGCAGGCGGCGGCACAGTCCCCTATGTATATTCCTGGACGCCTGTTTTTACAGCCAACGATACACTTACAGGCCTGCTTCCCGGAAAATACTTCGTATATGCGAGCGATGCCAACTCGTGTACTAAACAAGATTCTGTTACAATTACATTGACAAATGGCATAAACACAAACCTCACTGCTGTGAGCGCAACTTGTTTTGGCGATAAAGACGGATCCGCTTCTGTAACTGCCAACGGAGGATCGGGAACTTTCACCTTTCAATGGGGACCTATCAATAACAGTAACCAGAATATTTTCAATCTTGCCCCCGGAATGTACACAGTTACGGTTACCGACATAAATATCAACGGGTGTATTAAGATTGATTCGATCCTTGTTCCCGAACCACCCATTGTTGATGTGACACTTTCCGTTACAAAGAGTGCATGCAGTGGAAACAATAACTACGTAGCCACCGCTAATCCTTCCGGTGGAACACCGGGTTATAATTTTACCTGGAGTTTCGGAGGAACCAACCAGATCGAAACAGGTTTAATACCCGGTACCTACATTGTGGCAGTAAGCGATTCAAAAGGCTGTGATACCGCCAAAATATTTACGATTAACTCTTCTTCGACTCCGTTCATTTTGCCCCCACTCAGAGTCAATCCGAAATGTAACCTGCCTAACGGCTCCATATCAGTAACCATTTTTGGCGGCATGCCTCCATATACTTATTCATGGAGTCCTTCTATCAGCACAGGTCCTACGGCCACCAACCTGTCATCGGGCATTTACACCTTAACAGTTACCGATGCGTACAACTGTACCGATGCGCGGACAATTTCACTGATCAACACTGCCTTGCCGCCTAACGTAATTGCCAACGCTGTTCCGGCGGTTTGCTTTGGCACAAGCACGGGCGGCGCAAACGCCACAGCTAACGCTGGTTCTGTACCTTACACCTATTCATGGAGTCCCACAGGAGGCGGCGGAACTGCTACAACCCCGATACCCGCAGGTATCTATACAATTGTTGTGACCGATGCGCAAGCATGCACGGCCACAGCTACGGCAACTGTCACAGAACCGCCTGATATAGCGATCACCATTACAAAATCAAATGTTTCCTGCTTTGGAGGAAGTGATGGAGTTGTTGCCGCTCTTGTCGGAGGTGGTACGCCGGGTTATTCATACAGCTGGTCATCAGGCGGCACTGCTCTCGTCGAAAACAATCTTTCTGCCGGACAGTACAACTTTACCGTTACAGATTCTCAGTCCTGCACAAAAACAAATACGGTCGCTATAACGGAACCTCCTGTATTGACGGCAACCGGTTCTGTTGTAAATAATGTTTTCTGTAACGGAGGAAGTAATGGTAACATTAAAGCCTCGGTTACAGGCGGAACACCTTTTTATACATACAGCTGGACACCTGCGGGAGGAGCAGATTCCATTTCAGGGTTGTTACCGCAGGGGTCATACACGGTTAATATTACGGACAGTAAAGGCTGTACAACAACAACCTCAGCAGTAATCACTCAGCCTGTACCTTATTCGGCCTTTACCGTTAAGAAAAATGTAAGCTGCTTTGGCGGCAATGACGGACAGGCAAAAGTTGTTGTCTCAGGATCTTCTGCACCTTACCTCTACTCCTGGGCCCCTATGTCTAATTTTACCGACAGTGTTTCTAATTTGAAAGCCGGCACTTATACAATTTATGTCATCGATTCATTGGGTTGTCCCTTCACATACATTGACTCGGTCTCTCAGCCTCCGAAGATCGTTATCACAACAACCATTGCAAACTCTTCCTGCACAGGCAGCAATAATGGTACTGCAACCGCCACAGCAGCAGGAGGAACTCCGCCCTATAATTTCCTGTGGCCATTTACCGGCAGTACCGCCACATCAATAACTAATTTAGCGCCCGGCTCATACGGAGTTTATGTAACTGATGCAAACAATTGTATTGACAGCAGCTTTGCCCTGATAACCGAGCCTACACCGTTAAGTCTCAGTATTTCCGGTACTGATCTTATATGTTACAATGACTCAACCGGAACCGCATCAGTAGTTGCAAACGGAGCAACACCTTCTTACACCTATTCCTGGATGCCCGGCAGCTACACAGGTTCAGCTATCGGCGGAATACATGCTGGCATATATACTGTTACGGTAAATGATAATAACGGATGTATAAAAGTGGATTCGGTGATTATTACACAGCCGGTGCCGATCACAGGCAATGCCACCAAGGTAGATGTATTGTGTTACGGACAAAAAACAGGCAGCGCGACACTCAACGCTTCAGGCGGAACGCCCGGGTATTCCTATAGTTGGAACACAGGAAATGTGACTCCTACAATCACACCCATATTTTCGGGAAGTTATAAATACACTATCACCGATTCAAAAGGCTGTAAATTGGCTGACTCAGTTATTATCAGTCAACCCGGACCTGTACTGCTTACCGTTGCAGGATCTCCGGTGAAATGTTTTAATTCATGTGAGGGGCAGGCCGTTGTAACACCAGCCAATGGTGTTCTTCCCTACTCTTTTGCCTGGTCGAACGGCGGTAACACTGCAAGTATCAGCAATCTTTGCGCAGGAGGCTATACCATAATTGTAACGGATGCCAATGGCTGCCCTGCAAGCACTAATATCACTATTACACAACCAACTCCACTTATATTAACTCCGGGCAGTTCAACTGCTCATTGTAACATAAATGATGGTACGGCAACAGTAAGTGCGAGCGGAGCTTCTCCTCCATATAACTATCTATGGAATCCCACCGGAAGTACAAGTACAACAGTCAGCGGTCTGGCCGCAGGTGACTACACAGTAATAGTTACAGATATTAATGGCTGCGTTGATTCCACACTGGTCAACGTGGGCAACTCGAACGGACCAGATGTGTTGATCGGAAGTTTCACAAATACCAATTGTTTGGGCATTTGTTCAGGTACAGCTTCATCACAGGTATCGGGCGGTACAGGACCTTATACTTATTCATGGAACACCGTTCCACCGCAATTAACCGTCAACGCACAAAACATGTGTGCAGGTGATTATTACGTTGCCGTAACCGATATATACGGCTGTATTGACACCGCCAATGTATCCATTAAGGCTCCTACAATAAATCTTATAGTTTCTGCCAGCGATACAGATGTTTGTATCGGACAAACGGTGAATCTGAACGTTACAGCGTCAGGAGGTACTCCTGCATATCAATTTACCTGGGACAATGGTGCTTTTATAGGACAAAATTATTCAGTTAATCCGACTATAACCACAACATACACTGTGGTAGTTAAAGATGCCACCGGCTGTCCTTCACTGCCGGTGACGGTAAAAGTGAACGTGAAACAACCATTGGTTATTGCCGCTAATGCTCCGCCTCCGGCCGCTTGTCCCGGCACATCATTTATAGTATCTGTTACGGGTTCCGGCGGAAATGGGAATTACAGTTACACCTGGCAGCCGGGCAATTTTGTAGGAAACAGCATTACTGTTACACCAGGCGTTACCACAACCTATACAATTACAGGGAATGATGATTGCGGAACACCTTCGGACACGGCCATGGTAACGGTTAATGTGTATCCGGACCCTATAGTGAATTTTATTGCGAGTGATACAGCGGGCTGTTTAAATGTATGCACTGACTTTACCGATCAGAGTACAGTGGCTGCAGGCTCTACAATTGTTTCCTGGTTATGGGATTTTGGCGACGGAACAACTTCGACACAACAAAATCCGACTCATTGTTATAACATGATAGGGCTGTATAATGTTTCACTTACCGTAACAACCGACAAAGGCTGTACGCAGATCCTTAATAAGCCAAATTACATTAGCATATTGGGTTTACCGGTAGCGGGATTCACAATGGATCACAACTCGGTAAGTGTACTCAGCCCGCTTGTTAATTTCACAGATCAGTCAACCGGCACATTAAGCTGGGAGTGGGATTTTGGCGACGGATCAACCGTTGACTCATTGAATTATGTACAAAACCCAAGACATACATATAAAGATACCGGAACATTCTGCATCTGGCAGATCGTAACAAATTATGATGCCTGTAAAGATTCCATCAAACACTGCCTGCGCGTTTACCCTGAATACAGTTTCTATATACCCAATGCCTTCTCACCAAATGGCGATGGCATAAACGATGGCTTTAACGGAAAAGGAACTTACATCAGGGAATACAGAATGATGGTGTTCGATCGCTGGGGTAACCTGATATTTGTTACCGAAAGCCTGAATCTGGATTGGGATGGCCGCGCTAACCACGGTCAGGAAGTTGCCCAGCAGGATGTTTATGTATGGAAAGTTGACCTCATTGACGTATTTTACAGGGAACATAAATATGTGGGGCATGTCACTTTGGTGAAATAGTTACCTTTTACAAAAAAACCTAATCTTCATTATATTTTACATAGACAAACACCACGTTCCAGCACAAAACTGCTGCTTATCACAAAAGAGCCTGCACAACAAAAGCTGTTATGGTTACTAATGAGATTTTTGCATTTCAAAATAAAATATGTATCTTAAAACATTATTTTAAATCTACCATCGAGAGATATAGAATGCGAAAACTACCAGTATTATTAATAATCTGTATCACCCTGGCGGCCTGTAAAAAGGAAACCATAAATTCAACTGCCCACAGTATTACTCTCAAATGTTTGGGAAGTAATACCAATACTATTGTTTATAATTTCGGTGATGGTGAAATAGTTTATAACGGCACGATCGTTACTTCCTGGACGGTTATAAGAGATATAAAGGTTGGAAAACAGCTTCTGTTACCTACACTGTCAGATAATATCCGCAACATTACATTCTTATTCCAATCAGGCAAACATCATCCAACTGCTCATTTGTTCCCTGCCAGTTTTTGAATATATTAAGCAGTTCATATTGTTGTTCCGCCATATACAAATGAACCGTACTTAAAATACTTTTCTGAAGATTCTTAACCATGAATTTTTTACCCTTTTCTCCTCCGAATTGATCAGCATAGCCATCAGAAAACATATATAAACTATCGCCGGCTTCTAATTGTATTACATGGTTGGTAAATGAGTTGTTATACCAATTATAAATAAAATATAGTCCAATATTTTGCATGTAGATTTTTTTTATTACTTTTGGACTAAACTATAAATATAATTCTATGTCTCATCCAAAATCGTTAACAATTAAGGAGAGTGTTCAGGAATTATCACACTT
>JACPDY010000033.1 GCA_016183775.1 Bacteroidota bacterium | reverse complement strand
TGTGTCGGTAAGTAACATAGGACTTGGGGTTGTAGAGGTTTATTTTTTTTCTCTAATTTTCACCTCAAGTCCTTATCTTTTTAATCTTAACTTTTTTATTATCAACCGTTTGTTGTCAATTTAATCCATAGCTCACGTTAAGTTTAATTTCTAAAATGATACGATATGAAAGGATTTTTAAAAATGATAGTTTTGATTTTGACTTGTGTTTTAGGCGGATGCGCATCATCTTACCGGCCGATACGTCCTTCGACATTAAATTACACTGCTCCTGTTTTTGGAAATGGAATAGGACTTTCATATAAATATGATGTACTTAAAGAAAGAAGAAATAAAAAATATGCCGCAAAGGAAGCTGATCATGGACTGAAATTAATAGCTGTCAAGCTGACAAATAATACGGATACTGTTATTAATGTTGGGCGTGATCTTATATTTACTCAGGAAAAAATCCAATGATTCTTATGGAGCCATTGGTGGTAAAGGAGCTTATTCAACAATTTGTTCCAGGGTATTTGCCATATGTTCTTCTTGTTTTTGTTAAAATGTATACAATAAATAATGATGGCGTTGTTAAAACATATCCGATTGGCTTAATACTTGGACCCGTAATTGCGGTTGGAAATATGGGTATGGCAGCTTCAGCAAATTATAGCCTATACAGTGAATTGAACGAATATAATATAATAAATAAGAATATTCAAAAGGGTGAAACTATTTATGGAATTATTGGTGTTCGGGAAATGGGATATGATCCTATTTTTATAAAAAGGAGTGTTAAATAATTCTTCGTGATTGTTTAATTCCAGCAGGTCTCAAATAGTTTTTAGGAAGAAGGGCTTAAAACACATGCTATTATTGGTATTATACCTTGTTCTTTGTGTTTTATTATTTATCAATCACCTTTGGCATCTTAAAATAATCCGAATCGTGTTTGGGGGCATTTTTGAGAGCGTCATCCTGGGTAATATCATGCTTCACTTCGTCGTCACGTAAAATATTCACTTCATCACTCATATAAATGAGAGGTTCAACATTGGTGGTATCTAACTCATTCAACTTGTCAATAAATGTTAAAATGCGGTTAAGGTCCTTTACAATAGCCTCTTTTCCTTCTTTGTCAAATTCAAGTTTGGCAAGGTCGGCGAGCTTATCTACTGTGGCGTGATCTATTTTCATGTCCTGAAATATTATTTTTTATTAGATAAATTATAGCTTTTCTTATAATTGTCAGTTGGCAAAAGGCAGTAGGCAATTGGCAAAATACTGTTGCTGGATTTTTAAATTGCCAATTGCCAACTGCATGTTTGCCAACTCTTTTTATTCCAATTGCCAACTATTTTTTTCCAAACCTGAAGCAATAGCATCACGTGTTTTGTTGAGCAAATATACTAAATCGGTATCAGTATATCCCTTAGTGCTTATTGGTTCGTGTATTATAACTTTTGCAATACCCGGCCTGCCAAACGCTTTAAAAAAGCCGCCATTTTGCAATAGTTGCCAGTTATTGGTAAAAGTAATCGGTACTATAGGCAATTGTTTATCTAAAGCGAGTTTGAAAGCCCCATTTTTAAATCCTTTCAGGTGCCCGTTTGATGATAGTGTTCCTTCCGGAAACATGAACATGCTGTGTCCTTTGTCTATTTCCTTGGCAGCCTGTAAAAAGGCCTGGTGCGAACCGATCCTGCTTTTGCGTTCAACTGCGATATCCATACCCCTTGTGAAAAATATACTGAACAACGGAGCCTTCAGCAATTCCGCTTTACCCATGAAAACAAAATAATCCGGGAGAATGATATAACTGATCACTATATCAAGATAGGAGGAATGGTTGGCGCAATAAATACAGGGTTTCGGAATGGTCTTTATTTTCGCCTTATCCTCAACAATTGAAACGAATATTCCGGGAACGATCAATATCCAACGGGCCCAAAATCGCTTAAGTGTCAATGCTATCGGGAACCAGGCTTCGCGCGATAAAAGAATATAGAACACAGGGTAAAGCACAAGAAGTCCTGTTACAAAGTTCAGGACGAACAGAAATTTCCAGAGGGAACGGGCTATGGCTTTAATAAAGTTCAAGCGGTTTCAAAAATAGGAAATATAAAGTGGCAGAGCATGTCAAAATGATTAACTATTTGTTTGGGTAAAGTGTATCTTTATGGGAGTTTTAAATATACTAAATATGGCACGTATTTTAACCGGAATACAAAGTACCAATATACCTCATTTAGGTAATATTTTGGGCGCTATACGGCCCGCAATAGAGCTTTCGAATCAACCCAACAACGAATCACTTTTTTTTATCGCAGATCTGCATACATTAACTTCCGTGAAAAATGCGGAGCAAAATCGGGTAAGTACCCGTTCTGTAGCTGCTACCTGGCTCGCTTTTGGTTTTAATACGGATAAAAATATTTTTTACCGGCAAAGTGATGTGCCCGAAGTTTGCGAGCTGACCTGGTACCTGAATTGTTTTACACCATACCCCATGCTGGCCAATGCGCACTCGTTTAAAGATAAATCGACTCGATTGGCGGATGTAAACGCGGGTTTGTTTGTTTATCCTGTTTTAATGGCGGCAGACATATTAATGTATGATGCCAATTTTGTACCGGTGGGTAAGGATCAGGTACAGCACCTCGAAATGACACGGGATATTGCAAGTGCATTTAACAATAAAATGGGTGAAACGTTTGTAATTCCCGAAGTGCGGATCGATGAGCGCGTAATGATCGTGCCTGGTATTGACGGACAAAAAATGAGTAAGTCGTACAATAATTTCATCAATATATTTTTGCCTGATAAGGAGTTGTTGAAAGTGGTGAAAAGTATTGTTACTGATGCTACACCACTTGAACAGCCAAAGAATCCGGACACCTGTCACGTTTTTGCCATATATAAACTGTTGGCTTCGGAAGCGCAGGTTGCCGAGATGCGCGGCTATTACCTGAAAGGCGGCTATGGATACGGTCATGCTAAGCAGGCGCTATATGACCTGATCATTGAACGATTTAAAAAGGAGCGTGAATTGTACGACCATTATATGAGTCATCCGGCTGAGCTGGATGCTAAGCTGAAAGCAGGTGCGGATAAGGCCCGTGTAATTGCACGCGGGGTTTTGAAAAGGGTAAGGGAAAAATTGGGATATTAATGAATGATCTCAAACAAATTATTTTATAGCTTGATCTTTTCTGTAAACAAACAAATTGTTTTCTTTTTGCTGCTTGTTTGCTGTTCAGTTTTTTCTTCTGCGCAGTATAAAAATATAAAGATCGATGAGGGCAAGGGGTTTAATAGTCCCGAAGAACCTGCAATTGCTATAAATCCCAAAAATATACTGCAAATGGTTGCAGGTTCAAATGTTCGCAATGTATACCATAGTGCTGATGGGGGATTGACATGGGGAAAGGATACAATGCGATCAAAGGAGCATGGTGTATATGGAGATCCCTGCGTTGTGGCTGATACAAATGGCAATTTTTATTTTTTTCACCTTGGTGATCCGGATCATAAAGGTTGGTCCGGGTCAAATTTCCTCGACAGGATGGTGTGCCAGCGATCGGTTAATGGAGGTAAAGCATGGTCGGAGGGATCTGCGATTGGCATAAATCACCCGCATCAACAGGACAAAGAATGGGTAGCGGTTGATAGCAAGACAAATGCACTTTATATTACCTGGACAGAATTTGATAAGTACGAAAGTAGAAGTCCGATCGACAGTTCGCGTATCTTATTCTCATCCTCTCTTGACCAGGGACAAACATGGTCGGCACCAATGCGTCTGAGCCAATATGCGGGTAACTGTGCGGATAGTGATTCTACTGTTGAAGGAGCAGTACCTGCCGTGGGTGTTAACGGAGAAATATATACAGCATGGGCATTTGATCAGAAAATATATTTTGACAAGTCTGTTGATAGAGGAAAAACCTGGTTGAACAAAGATATAGTGGTATGTGATCAGCCGGGCGGGTGGGATTTTGAGGTAAGCGGTATTTATCGCTGCAATGGCATGCCGGTTACAGTGTGTGACAATAGCAAAGGTCCGAACCGGGGAACTGTATATATTAATTTTTCTGATCAGCGAAGCGGTAAAAATAATACGGATATATGGCTCGTAAAATCAACAGATAGTGGAGCTTCGTGGAGCGAGCCAAAGCGTGTGAACACGGATACCACGAATCACCATCAGTTTATGTCGTGGATGGCAATTGATCAATCTACCGGTTATTTGTATGTAGTTTTTTATGACAGGAGGGCATACACGGATGATTCAACGGATGTTTATTTGGCTGTGTCGAGGGATGGGGGAGTTACATTCAGTAATGAGAAAATAAGTGAAAAAGCGTTTAAGCCGAACAAATATGTTTTTTTAGGAGATTATATTAATATAGCCGCGCATGAAGGAGTAATTCGCCCGGTTTGGGTAACTATAGAAGGTTTTAACACAATGATATGGACAGCGCTTATAAGTGACCCTGCCCAAAAGCAGGAGATACCGGTACACAAAAAACCAATAAGAAAAAAGAGACGTTTTAGCTTTAGATTAGGTTAACGTCTTTACCAGTTTTTATGCCTGATTCTTTCAAACTTATTGTAATATCGTCGGAACATGAAATTGCAAATGAAGCACAAGTTGTTTCACAGCTTTTTGAGTGCGGGCTTAATTACTTTCATTTACGAAAGTATAAGTGGAAGGAAGCTGAGACGGAAACTTTTCTCAATTCAATGCTTGTGAAATTTCACAGGCGAATAGTTCTTCATTCACATTTTGGTCTTCTTGAAAAGTATGACCTCAACGGTATTCATTTGAATGAAAAGAACAGATCGGAATTTGAAAAGTATAAGGATAAAAAAATCATATCAACATCTTGTCATTCTTTGGAGGATATGGAAAATATTAGATATACCTATGAATATGTTTTTTTTAGCCCGGTGTTTAATAGCATCAGTAAGCCCGGATATACAAGCAAATTTGATCTTAGATTAATTGCAGATCGGATTCAATGTTGGAAACAGGAAGGTAGGATCAAGCCGGAAGTTATTGCTCTTGGCGGAGTAGAAGCAAAAAATGTTATACAGGTAAAAGCGTTGGGTTTTTCGGGCGCTGCTTTTTCGGGCGCAATTTGGGAGAGCGAAGATCCTGTTAAAGCATTTGCAGAGATACAATCAAAAATCAACCAGCCCTCTTTTTAGGGAATATACATTCCCGAATCCTTTGCTATTCAATAGTTCTACTGCTTTCCGACTTCTTGTGCCGGACTGGCAATGGATGATAACAGGAATATTTTTTTTTATTTTATCAATATAATTCATAAGTTCATTCAGGGGTATGAGTTCTCCGCCGATGTTTTTTAAGTTGTATTCTGCCGATTCTCTTACATCTATGAGTTGAAATTCCTCCTTCAATTTTATTTTTCGTTTTAATTCTTCACCCGAAATTTCTTTGACAGGTATACCGCATAATTGTTGGTAGTCGGCAAGAGACGAAATATTTTTATTTTCCGGAACGAGATCAAATGAAAAAGTTTCAAAATTCATTGAAAGAGTGTCAAGGGTGAGGAGTTTTCCGCTCAATACTTCTCCGATCCCAGTAATAATTTTAATTACCTCGTTGGCTTGTAATGTACCAATGATGCCGGGCAATACGCCAATAACACCAATCTCAGAACAATTCGGAACTTCATTGGCCGGGGGCGGAGCCGGGTAGAGGCAGCGGTAAGTCGGGCCGCCTTTGTAATTAAAAACAGAAACCTGTCCTTCGAATTTAAAAATAGAGCCAAACACTAAGGGTTTGTTCAGCAGCACACAAGCATCGTTTACTAAATAGCGTGTAGGGAAATTATCGGAACAGTCAACGACAAGATTATAGTCCTTTATTATGGAAATTGCATTGTCAGATATGAGATATGAAATATGAGATATGAGATGCACAAATGGATTTTGGGCAGACAATTTTTCTTTCGCGACTTCGGCTTTGCATTTACCAATATCCCCGGTTGAATATAAGATCTGGCGCTGTAAATTGCTTTCATCTACTCTGTCATCATCAATAATACCAATATGGCCAACACCTGCAGCAGCAAGGTATTGCAGCACAGGACAGCCAAGTCCTCCCGCACCAATAACAAGCACTTTGGCTTGTTTTAATTTTTTCTGTCCCTCAATTCCTATTTCGGGAAGGATGATGTGGCGGTTGTAGCGGTTTAATTCTGCCGTTGAAAACATTGTGTGCTTTAAGTCTTTCGATTTTATGGATAGCTTTTAAACGCTGTTTCTGGTGATGCTTCCGTTTTCATTGAATTCGGTCGAATGTCAAGGAGTCGATAAATGTTAAAAATTTTACAATTTTTTTTTCATTTTTATAAACCTCGCTTCTAAATTATTTTTGATACTATCCTAAATTGTATTTGTTTATTCCCACCGCTAATTGCAAACTGCCTTTGCAACTATTTTATTTTGCCAACTGAGTAACCCTATCCCAATTTCCAAACCACTTCGTACCCGTGCTATTCCTTATCCAGTATTTCCTGCACTTTCTTTTGTAATAATTTTTTGTCTGGCAGATAAAGCTGATACTTTGAAACAAATATTTTATTTGAAATTCCGTGCATCGCATATTCTACCATTACAGCGTCTTGCTCAGCAGTGAGGATTATTCCTATGGGTGGATTATCTCCTGAAACATTCATTTCAGTTTCAAAATAACCGAGATACATGTTCATTTGTCCAATGTCGTTATGTTCAACATCGTTAATTTTTAGGTCAATTATTACAAAACATTTTAAAATGCGATGGTAAAAAACAAGATCAATCCTGTAATGCTTGTTGTTTAAGGTTATTCGGTATTGCCTGCCAATAAAGGCAAAACCCTTTCCTAATTCGAGCAAAAATTCCTGTAGATTATCAATAATTTTTTGCTCTAGTTCTTTTTCTGAATACCTATATTTTTCCGGAATATTAAGAAATTCCAGTACATAAGGATCTTTTATAATGTCAGCATCGTTTTCAACGATGTGCCCTTTTTTAGCTAAAGCTATAATGCCCTTTTTATCTTTACTTAAGGCCAATCTCTGAAATAGCGAACTTACTTTGTGTCTTTTCAATTCACGTATTGACCAGTTTTCTTTTATAGCTTGCTGCTCATAAAAAGTGCGTTCTAAATCCGAATCAATTTTAAGTAATTCAAAGTAATGCGACCAGCTCAATTGGTGAGACACTGTCTCACTTTTTTGATAGTGAATATAAAATAATCGCATATAGGTAAGGTTAGATCGGGAAAAGCCTTTGCCTAATTCAATAGCAAGTTCTTTTGAAAGCTTAATAAGCAATTGCTTTCCGTATTCAGCCTTTATATTTCCCTTTTGTTCGAATTCCACTATATGTTTTCCTACTTGCCAATAGGTTTGCAAGATTTCTTTGTTGATATTTTGGGCAACAGATACTCTCGCTCTTTCAACAAGAGTTCTGATTTGTTTGATTAGAGATGAAAGAGGATGGGTGTTTTTTAGGGGTTTCATATTTTAAAACAAAAGTAAAAATAGCTATTCATCGCTACCCATATTATTAATTTTCACCCGCCATGTGAATCACCCTATCCCAATCCTTCCAAACCACTTCATAACCTTGTTCACGTATCATTGTGCTTATTTCTTTTGGTGAACGTTCATCAGATACTTCAAACTGTTCGAGCGATCTGGGTTCTGCAGCATAACCTCCCGGGTTTGTTTTTGAGCCGGCACTTATGGAGGTTATTCCCAGTTTAATAATATGGTTCCTGAATTTTTCACTTTCGCGGGTCGACATGGACAATTCCACTTCTTCATTTAAAATGCGGTAAGCACAGATGAGTTGTACGAGTTCCTTATCACTCAGCTCCATTTTTGGCAACAATACACCTTTGGCCGGCCTGAGTCTTGGAAAGGAAATTGAGTATTTGCTTTGCCAGTATGTTTTTTCCAGGTAATCAAGATGAAGGGCGGTGAAAAAACTATCCACTCTCCAGTCCTCAAGGCCTAATAAAACACCTATCCCCATTTTGTGAATGCCCGATCGGCCGAGCCTGTCAGGAGTTTCAAGCCGGTAATTGAAGTTCGATTTTTTTCCTTTGGGATGATATGTTTTGTAATTTTCTTTATGATATGTTTCCTGGTACACCAGTACGGTATTTAATCCTGCTGCATTCAATTCTTTATAGTCTGCCTGATCTAAAGGCTGAACCTCAATGGATATATGTGAAAAATAAGGGCGTAAAAGCTTTATGACATTCTTCAGGTATTGAACTCCTACTGTTTCATTCGCTTCACCTGTAACAAGCAGCACATGATCATAACCCAATGCTTTTATTGCTTTGGCTTCACGTATTATTTCTTCGTTGCTTAAGGTTTTTCTTTTGATTTTATTATCAAAACTGAACCCGCAGTATGTACAAATATTCTGACATTCGTTCGATAAATAGAGCGGGATATACATCTGTATCGTCCGCCCGAAACGTTTTTGTGTGAGTTGATGGCTGAGCTGCGCCATTTGCTCCAGATAGGGGAGGGCAGCCGGAGAGATCAGTGCTTTGAAATCTTCGGGTGTGCGTTTTTCTTTTTGCAGTGCATGTAAAACATCGGCACTTGTTTTGCTGTAAATGCTTTGCTTTACTTCGTCCCAGTTATATGTATCGAATATTTCTTTAAACATGCCGCCTAAATCCCCCCAATGGGGATTTTTGATTTTATTTTGTCTAACTATGTTTACTCACGGTGCACTGCCCTTTCCTCATTTGGGGGACCGAGGGGCGTGGTGGTTTTTATTAACTCTCTAAAAACGCCGTCAACGGACTGCTCGCTTCGGCGAAATTTTTTGGTTTAGCCAGTTTAGCTTCATACGCCATACGGCCGGCTTCAATAGCCAGTTTAAAGGCTTTTGCCATTTTAACCGGGTTTTCAGAAACTGCGATCGCCGTATTTACGAGAACTGCGTCAGCTCCCATTTCCATAGCTTCCGCAGCATGAGAAGGCGCGCCTATGCCCGCATCCACAACAACCGGTACTTTGCTTTGTTCAATGATTATTTCCAGGAAATCTCTTGTGCGTAAACCTTTGTTGCTTCCTATTGGTGCGCCAAGCGGCATAACGGCACCAACACCAACTTCCTCGAGACGTTTGCACAGAACAGGATCGGCATGAATATAAGGTAATACAACAAACCCAAGTTTTACAAGTTCTTCAGCAGCCTTTAGTGTTTCGATCGGGTCGGGCATTAAGTATTTTGGATCGGGATGTATTTCCAGTTTAAGCCAATTGGTTTGTAAGGCTTCACGTGCCATTTGTGCGGCGAATACGGCTTCTTTCGCATTACGCACGCCGGAAGTGTTGGGCAATAAATTAAATTGCTTATGCGACAGATGGGTTAAAATATCATCATCGCTGTTTTGTATGTCAACGCGCTTTAATGCGACTGTGACAAGCTCGGAACCTGAAGCCAGGAGAGCTTTTTCCATTAAGGAAGAAGAGCTGAATTTACCTGTCCCGGTAAATAGCCGGGATGTAAATGGTTTATTGGCGATGGTCAGCGTGTTGGATTTCATGATGTCGATATGTTTTAATTTCCCTTAAAAATTTTGTTGTCGCAGTTTCGACATTATCAGAACCGGAAATTGCAGAGGATACAGCTACTCCAAATACTCCTGTTTTTAGAATAATATTTATATCCTCGAGTTGTATTCCGCCAACCGCGATGATCGGCAGACGTATCTTTTCAAGCGTACAGTGTTTAATAAGATTGATATATCCTTCCAGTCCAAGTATAGGACTTAATTTCGCTTTGGTCTTTGTGTAATGATAAGGACCTAAACCAATATAATCCACACCAAGTTTAGCAAGTGTTTTTATATCATCCCAGGTATTGGCTGTTCCACCGATAATGATATCAATTCCGAGGATCATCCTCGCTTTGTCGGGCGACATATCTTCTTTGCCCAGGTGCACGCCATCGGCTGCGATCTCGCTTGCCATTTGCACATTGTCATTGATGATCAGTTTCGCGTTGTGTTTCCTGCAAATTGTTTTTGTTTCTATGGCAATTGCTTTCCATTCTTCAGGCGATTTGTCTTTCACACGAAGTTGTATCCAGTCAGCCCCGCCTTTGCAGGCTTTTTCCGCGTCAATGGCATTTGTGGTTATAAAATGTAATTTACTTATGTTCTTCATAATGATGATATCCTACTAATGAATTATTACTTTTTAAATAGTCAGTGATATATTTCTTTGCGCTTTCACATGCTTTTGGCAGTTCTTGTCCGTTAGCAAGATTAGCCAGTATGGCCGAAGACAGCACGCAGCCTGTTCCGCGCTTGGAAAATCCGGAGAATTTATTGGCCTTAAAACGATGGATCACATTTTCCATATATAGTGTATCTGTAGAGGTGTCGTCAATACTATGGCCACCTTTTATCAATATATTGCAGAATTGGGATAAATATTTTCCCGCTTCATCTGCGTTTTTGTCCGGCACCAATAATTTAATTTCATCAAGATTTGGTGTGATCAGGTATAATTTGGAACAAATGATTTCCAGTTCTTTTTTGTCAATGTCCGTGTGAAATTCAAAAGCCGCGCTTGCTTTGCAGATAGGGTCCCAAATGATCTTCGCCGCCTTATTGTGTTGTAATAATTCATTAATGATCCTGTTCAATACATAAAAGTTTTCTACTAAACCTATCTTGATAAGATCAAATTGCGTTTCTTTTTGCAGCAGGTTGAGCTGGCTTAAAATCTCATTGATCTGTATCCAATTTACTTCTTTAAATTCGGCAATGTTCTGCTGTGTATTTGCAGTGCAAACCGCCATAGCATTTACGTTGTGCGCTTCTGATGTTTTAATATCAGCCAATAAACCTGCGCATCCGCTTGGGTCGAGGCCTGCTATTGTTAAAACTGTTGGTCGTATAGACATTACCGTTATAATTTTTATGCCACTAAGACACGAAAAAATACTTTGTGAAACTTAGTGTCTTTGTGCCTTTGTGGCAAAATTGTTTTTTTCTTTAGCATCATCATTATAAATATACTTCCGCCCCTTTTTCTTTAAACTCTTTTGCTTTTTCTTCCATGCCTTTTGTTAACGCTTCGTTTTCTTCCAGTTCCAGTTTGTCGGCATAATCGCGTACATCCTGTGTGATCTTCATCGAACAGAAATGAGGGCCGCACATCGAACAGAAGTGTGCTGTTTTGGCACCTTCGGCGGGCAGTGTTTCATCGTGGAATTCACGTGCTGTATCAGGGTCGAGTGATAAGTTAAATTGATCTTCCCAGCGGAACTCAAAGCGGGCTTTGCTTAAGGCATTGTCCCTGTATTGCGCCCCCGGATGCCCTTTGGCCAGGTCGGCAGCATGCGCCGCAATTTTGTACGTGATAACTCCGTCCTTCACATCTTTTTTATTGGGCAATCCCAAATGTTCTTTTGGTGTTACATAACAAAGCATGGCGGTTCCGTACCAGCCAATCATTGCGGCGCCAATTGCGGACGTAATGTGATCATAACCGGGAGCAATGTCTGTTGTAAGCGGACCAAGCGTATAGAATGGAGCTTCATCACAATGTGCCAGCTGTTTTTCCATATTTTCTTTGATCAGGTGCATGGGCACATGGCCCGGACCTTCGATCATTACCTGTACATCATGTTTCCACGCAATCTTTGTCAGTTCTCCCAATGTTTCCAGTTCGCCGAATTGGGCTGTATCGTTTGCATCGGCAATACTGCCAGGGCGTAAGCCATCACCCAGTGAAAATGAAACATCGTACGCTTTCATGATTTCGCAGATGTCTTCAAAATGGGTGTATAGGAAATTTTCTTTGTGATGGGCAAGACACCATTTGGCCATAATACTTCCGCCGCGTGATACGATCCCTGTTATACGTTTTGCTGTAAGCGGTATATAACGAAGCAATACCCCCGCATGAATGGTGAAATAATCAACGCCTTGCTCAGCTTGCTCAATTAATGTGTCGCGGAAAATTTCCCAGGTCAGATTTTCGGCTTTGCCGTTCACTTTTTCGAGCGCCTGGTAAATGGGCACTGTACCAACGGGGACCGGGCAATTACGAATGATCCATTCACGGGTTTCGTGAATATTTTTCCCGGTTGAGAGATCCATTAATGTATCTCCTCCCCAGCGACAGCTCCACACCGCTTTTTCAACCTCTTCTTCTATGCTTGATGTAACGGTAGAGTTGCCGATATTGGTATTGATCTTCACCAGAAAATTACGACCGATGATCATTGGTTCACTTTCCGGGTGGTTAATATTGGCCGGAATAATTGCTCTTCCTTTTGCCACTTCATCACGTACAAATTCAGGTGTAATGTAATTTTTAGGAGTGCTTGCACTAAAGTTCTGTCCGGGATGTTGATGTAATAAATTATTCTTGCCATTTTTCAATTCATCGTAGCGTTGATTTTCACGGATAGCAATGTATTCCATTTCGGGGGTAATAATGCCTTTTTTGGCATAGTGCATTTGTGAAACATTTTTCCCTGGTTTTGCTTTGAGTGGTTTTTTCAAATGCTCGAAGCGAAGATGATCGAGCGAAGCATCCGCTAAACGTTTACGGCAATATTCAGAAGAGAAATCATCGGTCTCTTCCACATCGCCTTGTTTTAATATCCACTCTTCGCGTAAGCGTGGTAAACCCTTTTTAAGATCAATTACCACATCGCTGTCGGTATACGGACCGCTGGTATCGTACACTGTAACGGGTGGATTTTTTTCAATTTTTTCGACCCCGTTAAAGTTGTGTACTGTGTCAGAAAGAGTGATCTCCCGCATGGCCACTTTAATGTTGTGGATCTTGCCGGACACATAAATTTTTTTAGATCCGGTTAGGGAATCACGTGTTATGGTGTTTTGATCAGGTGTTTTGTCTTTCTTCATATTTTAAATTCTTAATTTTTCATTTTTAATTCTTAATTCCTCTTACCCTCCTTGTGTGGCACGTATAATGGTTATTTTATCGTTTTCTTTTAATTCGTAATTGTTCCAATTTGNCTGTTTTTCCGATAAATTTAATCGTGAAAGTAACTTGAATAGCTTTTCCTGCGCTTCTGTTATTTCTGTTTTGTTATTTACAATGACATTCATGCCAAATTTACATTTGATCCATTTGTACGCATAAATCTTCAGGGGTTACGAAACGATTGAAGCGAAATGCTTCTCACTTTTTCCTCCGCAGGCATTACCCTGTTCAGGTTCGTAGGGTATGATCTCAGTCCCGCTAATTGGGGGCACCCCTAAAGTTTACTTGTAACGAATGTAGGATAAAAATTGTTTTTTCAGAAGAATTACTTTTAAAATATATTAACAGCTTTAGATTTGCCCTGTTGTTGCCCTATAAAGATCAGATTGCTTTTGCGCCGTTTGAACCGGAATTTATACCGTTTACTAAATTCTGCAATTTAAGCTGATTTTAATGAGTAACATTGCAGTATGAAGCAACATTTACTCCTGTTTTTTGTTCTGTTTGTTTTTGCCGTACGAATGTTTGGGGGGCAAGAGGGAGTTGAGCCCGGCAAAAAGCATGTATTTGATATTGCTGCGGGGACATCCTGGTCGGCTATCGACATTGAACAGTATTCCCAATTCAGGAGGGCCAAGCCCGGCATGCACTTCAAGGCATTTATCAATGTCAGCAATTCAATGAAGGTGTCAGGGGAGTATACATTGCATTTTACGCACAATGACAATCCTTCCTGGAAAAACATTCATTCGAATAACATTGATGTAAACGCTTATATGCTTGGTGATATTTCCAATTCACATCTGGGGTTTTTCGCGTTTACAGGCTTGTCTTTGCTTAAATGGAGGGGTGATTTTACAGGTTTGCGCGATGAAAGGCATGATGGCGTTTTGCGTTTACGTGACGAGGAATTTCAATACTATAAACTTATGGTTAACCTTGGGATCGGAATTGAACGACAATATAAACGGTTCTCCCTGTTTGCCGAAGGTAAATTCCGCTTTGCCAAAGAAGCAAAAGTTATAAATGTGGTGATCAATGATGTTTTTTATTGCTTTGGAGTTAAAGTTCCGGTTATGCTTTCCACGGGGAAGAGAAGTGATAAGACCCAACTGAATAAAGGTGGCAAGAATCGTATCTCCGGCGATCGTTACCATTGGTTTTAGGGCAATTATCCGTTTCCTAAAACTATCTTTTCCCGGTTTTTAAATACATTTAAAATACTCGAAAGGCTGGTGGCATGAATTACAGAACCAAAGCGCTTTGCAGGGGGTGGATCCGAACTGGCTTGTGCGTTTAGTGTCTTTTGAGTTACACCAGGGGCAATTAATTTCCTTTTTGCTTTCCAGGAACAATACTGATTTTTCCGATGAAACCTTTTCAGGTGGAGCAATGCCATGTTTCCGCATTTTCTCTTTTGCCGTTTCGCTTATCCAGTCTGTTGTCCATGGAGGAGAATAAACTGTTTTTACCTCTACTTCATTCAGTCCTTTTGTTTTTAATGCAGATAAAATATCTGCCTTGAATAATTGCATCGCAGGACAGCCCGAATAGCTTGGCGTAACTGATACTGTAACTTTGTCCTTGTTAATTTTAACATCCCTTACCAAACCAAGATCAGTGATGCTTATTACAGGAATATCAGGGTCGGGTATCTGGGAAAGGCAGTTCCATATTTCTTCTTTATTAATTACCATTTGGCACCGGGATATGCCCTTTGAAGATATTGTAATTCACAAAGTATATGTCCCAGATGTTCTGTATGGTTGCCGTCATATCCTCCTTTGTACATGTGTCCGTTAGCGGGAATATTAAGGTTTGCCAGTTTCAGTGTTTCTTCTACAGCGCTCTTCCATTTTGGATAAAGCTCACTCAGATCGCTTATTATATTGGCTTTAATGAGTTCTTTGTCGGTTTCATTCAGTACAAACATATCCGCAGTATACCACCACAGTTCATTTAACGCCTGCTGTGTACGAATGCGGCTTTCTTCTGTTCCGTTTCCAAGGCGAATGATCCACTCACTGCTGTGCCTTAAATGATACTTTATTTCTTTCAGTGCTCTTGCGGCAAGTTCTGATAATCTCTTGTCGCTGCTTGCAGAGAGGGTTTCGTATAAGTATTTGGCGAAAGTGGAATAGAGCAGCTGCTTCATCATGGTAAACGCGAAATCTCCGTTGGGCTGTTCCGTTATAAGTGAATTAAAATAGCCTCGTTCATTCCGCAGATATGCGATATCATCAGCTGTTCTGTTTTTCCCTTCCATTTCTGCGGCATATTCATACATGAATTCCGCTTGTCCGAAATGGTCGAGTGAAAGATTAGTCATGGCGAGGTCCTCTTCAAGTATTGGTCCGTTACTGCACCATTCTGCAAGGCGTTGTCCTAAAATTAAATTGTTGTCACCTAACCTCAGACAAAAATTATAGAGTGCTTCTTTTGTGTTCATAATTCTCTTTTTTTAAACTTGTTTACATATTTTTTACTCCTTCAGGAACTCTGTAAAAAGTGGGATGGCGATAGATTTTGTCGTCGGCCGGGTCAAAAAGTTCCGCCTCATCTTCGGGAGCGGATGCCGCAATGTTTTCGGACAATACTACCCATATACTACGTCCTTCTCCGCGCCTGGTATAAATGTCGCGGGCATTTTGCAGTGCCATATTTTTGTCGGATGCATGAACACTTCCGGCGTGTTTATGTGGATTTCCGCTCTTGCTCTGTATAAATACTTCCCACAGAGGAAGCTGATTGTCTTTTGTGCTCATTGTTTTATTTTTTTAGTGTGTAACTAATTCTTTTTTCGTCCGTGTTTCATTCTCGGCGAAGATCATGGCAGCTTCACGCACCCATCTGCCTTCGTTGTGAACTTTAATATGGTGCGCACGCCGTTGCCTGTTGCATGGACCGTTTCCGTTTATCACTTCATGAAATTCATCCCAGTTTATCGGGCCTATATCCCAATGACCTGTGCTTTTATTGAATTTCAGATCCTTATCCGGAACTGTCAGCCCGATGAAATGGGCCTGGTCAACTGTTTTATCAATGAACCGTTGCCTGAGCACATCATTGCTTTCGCGTTTTATTTTCCATCTCATAGATTGTTTGGTATGGCTGGAGTCATTATCCGGCGGCCCGAACATCATGAGTGATGGCCACCACCAACGATTCATTGCATCCTGTGCCATTTGTTTTTGTTCAGGTGTTCCATTCATCATAGTCACCATGATCTCATATCCCTGGCGCTGATGAAAAGACTCTTCCTTACAGATCCGGATCATTCCACGGGAGTAGGGGCCATATGATGTCCGCTGAAGTGATATCTGGTTAACGATAGCCGCTCCGTCAACCAGCCATCCGATAGCGCCGATATCGGCCCAGGTAAGGGCCGGGTAATTAAAAATATTAGAGTATTTGGCCTTGCCTTCATGCAGTTGATGAATCATTTCATCACGGTCAATGCCCAATGTTTCTGTAGCGCTATACAGGTACAGGCCATGTCCGCCTTCATCCTGTATTTTGGCTAACAGGATTTTCTTCGCACGAAGCGATGGCGCACGCAGCACCCAATTTCCTTCCGGCTGCATACCTATTACTTCCGAATGCGCGTGCTGCGACAATTGACGGATCATGGTTTTCCGGTATGCGTCAGGCATCCAGTCTTTAGGTTCGATCTTTTCTTCCTTATCAATTTTTGAATTGAACCGGGTTAGTTTTTCTTCTTCTGTCATAATCTTTCGTTTTTAGGAATTATTTTGCCTGAATATTGTTGCGGGTGTTCTTTCTTTTTCGTTCGTGTTTTCACCCAGTTCTTTAATTCTTCATCCGATCCAGATCGGGAAAAGATATTCTGCGCTGGTTTGGGATGCATATATTTTTTTCAGTCACTTCCGTTGGTTGCTTCGGTGATTTTTGTCATTGCTCTCTAAATATTTTTCTGCAGCGTAATTAAATAATGTGTCATTACCCCGGTGATATGTACAGTAAGATCATAATGCCTAATGGCATTTATCAGGTCAGTGTTTGTTCTGTCTTTCTCAGGCCGGTTTTTGAATTTACTCCATTTATGGTATTGTATTCTTCTGTTCTTCTGATGAATTCACCTTAATACAAATAAAAATTTATTCTACACGCGCTAAATTTAGGAGTATAAAGAAATTTCTATGATGATTTAGCTCATGATTCTGTATGATTATTATCAGTTGGTTAAAGATTACAGTGATCGGCAGGCGTTAAAGTCCCCAAACCAACCGTTTAATAAATAAGAAATGCCATTCAGACTATTTAAGCAGATCGATCATATCTTACTATTAGATTTAGGCACGGTCATTGATATCTCCTAACCAATATTGTTATTTATGAAAAATAAAGGTTCTGTACCAAAAAATGAGATGAAAACGGTTCGTGATGTACTTGCAGATGGTTCAATGCAGGGACATATTTTTTTGAAGACGCTTGGAGATGTCGGCAATATTCATCTTAAAAATGATCAGGTTAAAATGTTAAATAATGCAATAGGTAAGAAAGATTATTATGAAATTAAAAGTATTATTTTGTCGAATATGAACCGGTTTGGCGGTAAAGCAGGCCATTGAGTTATATTGCATGTTTTAATTTTTTTTATTTTGTTTTCTATAGTAGGTTTCCTTATTAATTTATATCACCCTGGATTCTTTACCATACCTGAATTACTTAAATGTTCATTAGGCTTTGGTTTGGGAACTGGATTGGTGATTGGGATACTTTTCGCCGTAGAATGGTTTTAAAAAAAGCCCCCAAATTATGAGGGCTTTTCAATTAGGCAAATTTTCTATTTTCTCTCTGGAATATGAGCTTTCGTTGTAATTCCATTAAATGTAATAAACGAGTGTGGATTGTGGTTTTGAATGACCTAACGCATTCATGCAAGTTTCTAAAGAGACTCCGTTGTCTGCACATATTGTACTCGCGAAGGTGTGCCTTCCAACACAGAAAGTTAGGTTTTTCTTAATACTGCAAACGTCTGCTATTTCTTTCAGATAGCTATTTAATTGTTGATCACTTAATGATAGAAATAATTTATCTCTACTAATTGCAACTGGATGTTCTTTGTATTTTTCTATTATTTCTAAGGCGGTTGGAAATAGCATCACATCGGATTGCATTGTTGTTTTGCTGCGTTCGCAATGGAGCCATTTTTGACCTTCTATTCGTATTTCAATATTTGAAGTTGTTAGGTTTTTAGTATCCTTATATCCCTTACCTGTATAGCAAGCAAACACAAAAAGGTCTTTCACTAATTGCAATCGAGGGATATCAAATTGTTTTTGTTCAATAGTATCCAATTCGCTCTGAGTCAATCTTTCGCGATTACTTCTGTTGAATTTTGATTTGTAACGAACAAAAGGACTCCCCAATAACCAGCCTTGTCAATGGCATAATTAATAATCCTTTTGAATCGTTGGATATGTTTCATTGTTCCGTTTTGTGTACAGTTGTATCCCCTTACCTACAAAGGGTTTTGAACAATTCGGTTACCTATTTGCTAAAATGGGTTATGGTAACGAATAGGACGCAAAAGGTATGGTAAAAGATGGTAATTATTGGTAGGCCTTAAAATGAAAAAAGCCCACAGACATTGAAGTCTGTGAACTTTTGGTAATAGATGAAAAATTAATAAGTCGGGATGGCGGGATTTGAACCAACGACCTCCAGCACCCCATGCTGGCGCGATACCAGGCTACGCTACATCCCGTTTGTACAATGTGGTAACAATTTGCATCTATTGCAAAATTTACTTTTGGTTATTAGGGTTTAAGTTTCAGGTAATGACATATGATATGAAGGGGTACAAATATATTATTTTTTGCCAAACCAAGATTCCTTAATGCAATTGTATCATTGATTTTTCAGACAATTGTTAAAAAGGAAGGTGTTCAATCGATAAAAAGATTTTCATATCTTCTGTTTAAGTCAGGTGTGATAATTATTGAAATCGAACGACGTACATTAAAAAGGGGCAATATTGAAACTTATTCGTTTTGATTCACGTATAAAATGCCTGATAGTATTTTTATAATATAGTGTAATATACAGGCGGTTAAAAATTGTTATATTATTGAATTTCAGTTTGTTAATTTTTTTATATTTGATAGCTAACATTAAGGTTCAATTAAACGCCTAATATAATTTAGTAATGAAGAGAAAACTACTTTTTTCATACTTAATATTATTCTCTTTTTTTATTATAAGTGATCTTGTAAATGCGCAAGGTGCACCTCAGGGCATCAACTATCAGGCTATTGCCCGCGACAATTCGGGAAATATACTTGCCAATAAAATAATCAATGTAAAGTTTACTATAACAGGATCAAATTTATATACCGAGGAATATTTAAATATTTCAACAAATAAATTTGGTTTGTTCAATTTGGTAATTGGAAACGGGACTCCGGTTACAGGAACTTTTTTGGCCATAAATTGGGGTGCAGCTAGTCATTTCCTTGAAGTTTTTGTAGATTATGCCGGGAGTGGATATCAGTCTACAGGCAAAGCTCAACTGATGTCTGTGCCCTATGCTTTATTTGCTGGTAATGCTCCGGCAGGAGCTACAGGCGTTACTGGGGCTACGGGTAATCCTGGAATTGTAGGACCAACAGGTGCAACCGGTGTTGCTTCGACAATTCCTGGTCCAACCGGCGCAACCGGTTCTATAGGAATTACAGGAGCTACCGGTGCAACCGGTGCTGCTTCAACAATTCCTGGTCCAACAGGAGCTGCGGGTGTTACGGGTAATCCTGGAATTATGGGACCAACAGGTCCGACTGGTGCCGCTTCGACGATCCCAGGTCCAACTGGTTCTATAGGAAATACAGGAAGCACAGGTGCTACAGGTGCCACAGGTACCGCCGGAACAAATGGAGTCACGGGCGCAACGGGTGCCACAGGTACGGCAGGAACTAATGGAGTAACTGGCGCAACAGGCGCTACAGGTACAGCCGGAACTAATGGAGTGACGGGCACAACGGGCGCCACAGGTACAGCCGGAACGAATGGAGTCACAGGAGCAACGGGTGCTACAGGTACGGCAGGAACAAATGGAGTCACAGGAGCAACGGGCGCTACAGGTACAGCCGGAACTAATGGAGCAACGGGCGCTACAGGTACGGCAGGAACAAATGGAGTAACGGGCGCAACAGGCGCTACAGGTACAGCCGGAACTAATGGAGTGACGGGTGCAACAGGCGCCACAGGTGCGGCAGGAACTAATGGAGTAACGGGCGCCACAGGTACAGCCGGAACTAATGGAGCAACGGGCGCCACAGGTACGGCAGGAACTAATGGAGTAACTGGCGCTACAGGTACAGCCGGAACTAATGGAGTGACGGGCACAACGGGCGCCACAGGTACAGCCGGAAAGCCGGAACGAATGGAGTCACAGGAGCAACGGGTGCTACAGGTACGGCAGGAACTAATGGAGTGACGGGTGCAACAGGCGCCACAGGTACGGCCGGAACTAATGGAGTGACGGGCACAACGGGCGCCACAGGTACAGCCGGAACGAATGGAGTCACAGGAGCAACGGGTGCTACAGGTACGGCAGGAACTAATGGAGTGACGGGTGCAACAGGCGCCACAGGTACGGCCGGAACAAATGGAGTTACAGGAGTAACGGGCGCTACAGGTACAGCCGGAACTAATGGAGTGACGGGTGCAACAGGCGCCACAGGTACGGCCGGAACAAATGGAGTTACAGGAGCAACGGGAGCAACAGGTACAGCAGGAACGAATGGAGTAACGGGAGCAACGGGTGCTACAGGTACGGCAGGAACTAATGGAGTGACGGGCGCAACAGGCGCCACAGGTACGGCCGGAACGAATGGAGTAACTGGTGCAACGGGTGCCACAGGTATGGCCGGAACGAATGGAGTAACGGGCGCAACAGGCGCTACAGGTACGGCAGGAACAAATGGAGTCACAGGAGCAACGGGCGCTACAGGTACAGCCGGAACGAATGGAATAACTGGCGCAACAGGCGCCACAGGTACAGCAGGAACGAATGGAGTAACGGGTGCAACAGGCGCTGCAGGTACAGCTGGAACGAATGGAGTAACTGGTGCAACCGGAGAAACCGGCGCCACGGGCATAGCTGGAACAAATGGTGTTGATGGCGCTACCGGAGCAACTGGTCCAACCGGAGCTGATGGCGCTACCGGTACATTTGGTATTGTTGGTACAACAGGACAAACTATATATCACGATGGAACAGATTGGATTGCTACTTCCAATCTGTATAATGATGGTGCAAATATTGGTATTGGTGTTGTTCCGACATCCTTGCTTCACATCAAAGGGTCGTCCGATCCTTTAGAGGTCACACTTGAAAATACCGGAGGGAATTTTAAAACAGGATACAGGGTAAAAACCGCATTAGGAGAATGGTTTATGGGTCAGGAATCTACCGGCGGAATATTCAGCATAAAGGACGTTATGAACGATACAGTAAGGATGAAAATTATTTCTACAGGATATGTTGGTATTGGAATACAAGTTCCAACATCGCTTTTACATGTTAATGGTGACCTGCGTCTGGGATTTGCTACAAACACAAATGGATCATTGATATTTAACAATAATTCAAATGGAAAAGCTGTTACGATCCAGTCGGGCGCATCATTGAATGATGTTACTTATACTTTACCAACAGATGCTCCTGCTACAAGTGGCTATGTCTTAAGCAGTACCACACTTGGTGTTATGAGTTGGGTAAATCCAGCAACTGCAGCAAAAGCATGGGCGCTCACCGGTAATTCGGGTACAAATGCCGCAACAGATTTTATTGGTACTACCGATGCCATAGATTTTATTGTGAAATCGAACAATGTTGAAGTAGCCCGCTTTATAGGTTCTTCATTACCACAGGTTAGAATTGGTACCGGACTTTCTGGTACCGGTGGATTTAGCACAGCGATTGGTTCTAATAATGTTGTTAACGGTTTCAGAGCTACTGCATTGGGGAACTATGTGCAGGCCAATCACCTTGGTTCATTAGTAATAGGCGACTGGAGTGGAAGTGCTCCTGCCCTGACTCAATCAAGTGCTGTTGATCAAATGACAATGCGCTTCAATGGTGGTTATCGGTTCTTCACAAATTCTGCATTAACAGCTTCGCAAGGTATATACTTTGTTAATGGAGGTAATGTTGGTATCGGAACTCCAACGCCTGCTGCTGCCCTTGATATTGTTCCCGGGGTCACAGTTAATGCCGGTGTTATATTGAGACCATTCTTTACTGCAGCAGGAAGTACAAGTGAATTACAATTCAATGAACTTGCCGCGAATGGAGCGAATTATGTTGGCTTTAAAGCGCCTGATGCGATAGGCTCGAATAAAATCTGGACGCTTCCGGCCAATGACGGTGCTGCTGGTGAGCTCCTTTATACAAATGGATCCGGAATACTCAGTTGGATAAATCCTGTAACTGCTGCCAATGCATGGGGTTTGACCGGGAATGCGGGTACTACTCCTGCTACAAATTTTGTTGGCACAACGGATGCTCAGGATCTTGCTTTCAGGGCAGGTGGTGCTGGTTCCAGTTTTGAAAGGATGAGAATTCTTTCAACAGGTAATGTTGGTATTGGTACAACTACGCCGTTTTCAAAACTGCATATTACTGACAATACAGTTCCAACGGCTTCTGTTGATAAAGGAGTATTCATTGATTTGGTAAATTCTGCAGGCATAGCAAACTATATGACAGGCTTAAGATTTAAATCCAATTCTTCAACTTTGGATGAGCGTTATACCGGAGCGATTTTTTACAGATGGACCGGCGGTCCTGCAAATCAGATGATTTTTGCAGTTAAAGATAATGCTGTTGCAAACGTTTCTGCCAATGATGCAATCATGGTAGTTCATAAGGTGGAGTCGGGTAATTCATTTGTAGGAATAGGTATGGGTTTAGTAATACCTACCACTAAGCTACAGGTGGCCGGCGAAATTGGCTTGGGTAATGGAGCAAAAACCGGTAATACACCTGTTGTAGTTTGGCTGCAATACATGGGAGTAGTAGGTGCAAATCAAGTTGTTATTGTTGATCCTGCTACAGATAACTCGGTAACCACAATAGCAGCAGCAGGGCGCACGGATGTTGTTGGTGTAGCAATTGATGGAGCTGTTGCGGCAGGCTCAATCGGTCGTGTGGCTGTTTCAGGGGTTGTCTCGCTGAAGGCAGATGCAGGTGGTGCTGTAAGAGGTCAGCACGCCATAACAAGCGGCTTAACTGCCGGAAGCGCTGCAAGCACAGCATTGCCCGGTACCGGAGCATCTATTGGAGTATGGCTGGAGAATGTTGCGGCAAATGGTGTAGGAAGAGTACTTCTAAAATAAGTTCAAATAATTCTGGCAAAATGATATCTAAAATAGTTGATCATGTGAGATTCCTCCTGGTAATAATAATTGTTATTTTCTCCAGTCAATTATCTGCCCAGGTTGAACTCATTTCTTCAGGAACAGGCGCTGCATATACTCTTTCCTACCCCGCGAATACAAACGGATATGTGAACGGGATGTCCATCACGTTTAAGTCTCATATAGCAAATACAGGTGCTGCAACTATTAATGTAAATAGTCATGGTCCTGTAAGTATTGTTAATACGGCTAATGTCGCTTTATCGGCTGGAGATATTAAATTGGACCAGATTGTAACAATTGTTTATGACGGCACTAATTTTCAAATGATAACTACATCAGGGAATATTCTTGCCGGCACTCCTGTTTCCGGCAGCGGGACTATTGATTTTGTGCCTAAATGGAGTGGCTCATTTTCATTATCTAATTCTTTAATATTTGATAATGGGACAAATATCGGTATCGGAACTTCATCTCCTTTACATAAGTTAGAGATTAATAGTGCGGCAAGTGTTGGTGATACAACCGGTGTTACCCATGTCTATTCTAATAATAGCAGTCAGTCGAATGCATTTGCGGCTATCGGAAATAATACAGGCACACCTTCAGCAACAACTTTATATAGCAGGGCATATCTGGCGGGTTATGGTAATATCCGGAATGCAGGTCTTGGTGATTATGGTGTATGGGGTGAGGGTGCAACATGGGGGATCGTCGCAACCAATACATCAAACACTAATTATATTGCATTAGCGGGTAATCCGAATACATTGAGAATTGTTGATGGCAACGAGGGAACTTCGAAAGTGCTTACTTCCGATGCTTCAGGTAATGCTTCCTGGCAGACTCTGCCCGGTGGAATAAATACCTGGACAAGAACGCCACCCCGTTTATACCTGAATAATATTAGTGATAGTGTTGGTATTGGTATTTCCTTTCCTATAGCTAAGTTGCATGTGAGAAAAACAGGTGGAGCAGGTGATGGAGCAGCTTTTTATCATAGTGGTTCAGGTGATGCAATAAACGGATATAATACCGGCACAGGCGGAGCAGGTTATTTTCAAATAAGCAATGTCGCTAACGCATCGGACGCTATTTATTCGACAACCAATGGCAGCGGCGCTACTATATTTGGTAATGCAACAGGCATAGGTAGAGCCGGAGAATTTCAAATTAACAATGCGGCAAACGCAAATATTGCTTTAGCCGCTTATTCAAACGGTACAGGTAGGGCAGGTTATTTTGAGGTAACAAGTGCTTCAAATCCCAGTGATGCTTTGAGTGTTTATCACAATGGATCGGGTGATGCAATTAACGGATACAATTATGGAACAGGTAGAGCAGGTTATTTTCAAATAGTTAACTCTTTTAGTGCAGGTAATTCTTTGTATGCCGTATCAAATGGAACAGGGAATGTAGCTGTTTTTGAAAGTACCCATGCTACATCTCCTACGGCTGTATTGGCTGTTAAGGGTGGGCACATATTAAGTACGGGTACTGCGCCTGCCGTTACTTTGTCCACAGCGAATGGACTTACTGGAGCGGGAATTATTGGTGCAACATCAACAGATGTTAAAGGAACTATTACTACTGCGGGTACTAATGGGGGAGCCCTCAATTCAGTAATAACGCTTACTTTCAATAAGCCATACGCAACCTCTCCTAAAGTAGTGATAACCGCTGCCAATGCCAATGCTCAGGCAACAACATATTATGTTACCTCAACCACTACAACTTTTCTTTTAAATTTTAAAGGAGGAGGCGCGGCACCAAGCTTTAATTATATAGTGATAGAATAAAAGTGAGATGCAACAATGTTTGGAAAAAGCAGAAATATCACTTTCCTTTTATTTGTTCCGGTCATGCTGGCTGCACAGGTTGACCTGAGCCATCATGTTGTAGATTCCTGGGGTTCATTTTACGACAACGGTTCAATCAGTGTTTCCTCATCGGTTGGTGAAACGGTTGTGTTCACAGGAAACGATCCTACAACTAATCTTTGGTTTACGCAGGGTTTTCAGCAACCGGATTTTACTTTTTCTGTTCTTAATCTGACAGTTGTTGCCGATCCTGTTTCCTGTATCGGTAACAGTGACGGGAAAATCTCCGCTATGGCAACTGGCGGTGGCGGATTATATACCTACAACTGGTCAGGTGGTCAGATAGGAACCCTGGTTGATAACCTGGCAGCCGGAACGTATACTGTTACTGTAACAGATGTATCCGGTAATACGGCTTCTGATGTAATAACTTTAATCGAAGAACAGGTGAAGTGTGGTTTGGTAAAAATATACAAGGGATTCACTCCCAATGCTGATGGTCATAATGATACCTGGCGCATTACAGGAATTGAGAATTTTACAAGTCACGTCTCGATCTTTAACCGCTGGGGCGATCCCGTTTGGGAAGGTTCTGATTATGATAACAATACTGTTGTGTGGAATGGTGATAATAAAAGGGGGCAGTTGCTTCCCGATGGAACATATTTTTACGTCGTGAAGTATGATAATAAAACCGAAAAAGGCTGGGTGGAATTGACGAGGTAAATTAATAATGAAAGATTAGGAATGAGTAGTTTTTTTAAACATATTACATTTAGTTTTAGAGTGAAATATTTTATCATTCTTAATTTTTTATTTTTAATTTTTCATTACGCTTCAGCGCAACAAGATCCTCAGTACAGTCAGTATATGTTCAATCAATTGGTGATTAATCCGGCATATGCAGGAAGTAAAAACGCGGTGAGCACTTCCCTGCTTCTTCGAAACCAATGGGTTGGAATTGACGGTGCCCCTAAAACACAAACGTTGAGTGTGCATGCCCCGCTTAGTAGGAAAAAGATCGGGCTTGGATTGCATGTAATGGGCGACCAGATTGGTCCGGTAAAAACTACCGGCGTGTTTGGTTCTTATTCCTATAAACTTACTTTGCCCCAAGGTAAGTTGGCAATGGGCTTACGCTTTGGGGTATATCAATATATTTATAATTGGAACCAGATCGACCATTATGACCAGGCTGATAATGTTTATACGCAGAACCGAACAAATTATATAATTCCTACGGCTGATTTTGGGATGTATTACTATAATAATGATATGTTTACTGGTTTAAGTGTTACCCATCTTTTCAATGGCAGACTTACTTCTGTTGCTGCTCAAAATGGAGATAATGCTTCCTATGTGCCTCATGTTTTCTTCACCGGGGGAAAGGCATTTGATGTTTCCGGTTCTGTTATACTTAATCCTTCAGTAGTAGTAAAGACTGCCAAAAATTCCCCATTCAGTGTTGATATTAACCTCAATGCATTGTTCGAGCAAAGGTTGTGGGTTGGTGCTTCCTACCGCTCAAGCTATGGCATAGTTTTACTTACGCAGATAATTGTTACAGACAAACTGCGTGTTGGTTATTCATTCGATTGGGGGATGAATGAATTGACAAAATTAAGTACAGGATCACATGAAATAATGCTGAGCTACGATTTCAATGCATTCGGAAGGTCGAGAATTATTTCGCCACGATATTTTTGATCTTGCTGATGATCAATTGGGCCGAATGAGATAGATCGATTGCATTTATTTGCATTGAAAAGAATATTTTGCCCTAATCTCTGTTAACTTTGCCTGCCTGAGAAGCATCATTGATCTATGACAAAACAGGTATCTGTCGCCTTTCTTTTCATTTTTAGCGTAACCTGCTGTACCGCCCAGTTAAATAAAGCCAATACCTTTTTTAATAATTATGAGTATTCTAAAGCCATCCCGCTTTACAAAAAAATTGTAAAGCGGGATAGCAATATAGAGGCTCTTCAGCGACTGGCCGATTGTTACCGTTTACTTAAAGAATATGAATCGGCCGAAAAAGTATATGAAAAAGCGATTCAGAGAAAGGGTATCAACCCATTGAATTATTTTTATTATGGTGTTGCATTGAAAAATAACAACAAACCATCAAAAGCAAAGGAACAATTTGTAATATATTCCCGCCTTGTGCCGGATGATAAAAACACTAATGTATCGATCAGGTCATGTGATGATATTAAGATATGGCTCACCCGTCCGCCGCATTTTGAAGTCAGGAATGTGAAGGAATTAAATTCAAAAGCGGCTGAGTTTTGTCCTGTTCATTATAAAAATAAAATTGTTTTTACCACCGAACGTTCAAAGGACCTCGTGAATTTCGAAACGAGCGGACTCAACCAGCAACCCTTTCTTGATGTTTATTATGTGGTTCTTACTGATGAGAATGGTAAAACAAATTATTCTAAAGCTCGGCCGTTCCCTGCTCCAGTAAATTCCGATTATCATGATGGGCCCATCTCGTTTGATAACGACGGAACACTTTACATCACGCGTGTTTATAATTATTTAAAAGGAGCGAACTTTGTCAACCGTCCTAAAATTTTGATCGCTTCCACAAGAAAGAATAATAAGGATGACCAGAATTGGGAAAAACTAAGGGAGTTTCCGTTTAATAGCGATAATTATAGTGTTGAACATCCTTTTATAAGTTCGGATGGTAATACACTTTATTTTGTTTCAGATATGCCGGGCGGGTATGGGGCAAAAGATATCTGGTTCAGCAAAAAGAACGGAGATAAGTGGGAGCAGCCTCAAAACCTCGGCGATGAAGTGAACACATCAGGCAATGAAGCGTTTCCTTATATCCGAAAAGACGGGTTGCTCTATTTTTCATCTGATGGCCAGCCTGGATTTGGCGGGTTGGATATTTTTTCAGTTTCTTTTGAAAATAATAAATGGACAAAAGTTTCAAACCTGGGACTACCCCTGAATTCCCCCACGGATGATTTTGGCATAACTTTTTCTGAGGATATGCAAAAGGGTTATTTCTCATCCGACCGCCTAGGCGGGTCCGGCGCGGATGACATCTACTCTTATGTTGTTACCAACAAATCGATCGATGTAAGCGGAAAGGTGCTTCTGAGTCAGCAACTGGATGATCCGGCCAGAAATGTAAAAGTCTTTTTAATGACCGAAGATAGTACCGTTATCAATTTCACTACATCCGATAGCCTGGGCTTTTTTAAATTCGAAAATCTTTCCGCGGATTTAAAGTACCTGGTTAAAATGGATGAGGATGATCCGATACTCAGAGCCCGGAAAAAATTATATCTGGCAGATAATGAAAACAGGATTGTACGTGTTACAGTTATAAACGAAAAGGGAAATAAATTTGTTTTCCAGAGTCTGCCCGCCGATCAAAATACGTTGCCTATCCTTGATGAAGGCGATGGAGGTTTGCCAACGTTAGCCGGTACTATTTTGTATGGTGAAAATAATAAGCCGCTTACCAGTGCTAAAATTAACCTCGTGAACGAAATGGGAGAAGTATTGAAAGCGACAATCACGAACAGTGCAGGAGCATTTGTATTTGCCGATCTTCCTGCCGGACAGAAATATTCTGTGAAACTGGATGAGAATGAAGCTCAGCTTCCTCCTAATACAAAGATAAATGTGCTGAACAAAAAGGGAGAGATCATCGCTTCTGCTGTTACCGCGGAGAAAGGATTCGATTTTCAGCTTCTTCCTGCTGACCAGGCCAGGTTAACATTGAGCGAGGAGGAAGATGTGAAATTAAAGATGAGTATGTCCGGAAAATTGCTTTCAAGTGCGGGTGACAAGAAACCATTGGTTAACGTAAAAGTGAATTTGGTGAATGAAAGAGGAGATGTGTTGCAAACAGTTACTACTGATGCCCAGGGAAATTTTACTTTCAGCAAGCTTCCGTCCGATCGAAACTACCTGGTAAAAATTGATGAGGACGACCCTAAACTCGCGGGCCTTCCCAAAATTTTACTGGCCGATGAAAAGGGCAAGGTGATAAGCGAAATGAAAAATGAAAAAAACGGTTTTCGCTATGAATACCTTTCGGCCGAAAACGCTTCATTGTCATTAATGAGTGTTGATGATTCGTATTTGAAATTCAGTATGAAGGGAAAGATCATGAATGGTGATGGTACCGGCGCTCCTGTTGCAAATGCCAAAGTGAACCTGTTAAATGATAAGGGCGAGATCGTGCAAACCGGTTATACGGATGACGCCGGGAACTTTGTGTTTACGAAGCTGCCTCCGGATGGAAATTTTTATGTGTCTATTGATGAAAAGGACACTAAGCTGGCGAACCTGAAGCGCCTCATGCTTGCCGATGGAGCTGGTAATACCGTGAAAGAAGTGAAGTTGAATTCAAAAGGAGAATTTAAATTTCAATTGCTGAGCGCCGATTCCCAGGCGCATTCATTGATGGAGGTTGAAGATACGGGTCTGAAAGGCGACCTGCTTGGCAGACTGTTGACGGCTGATGGTTCGGCCAAAGGTATGGCCAATAAAAAAGTAACGCTTGTTAATGACAAAGGGGAAGTTGTGGATTCAACTACAACCGATGCGAATGGGCAATTCACTTTTAAAGACCTTCCTTCCGATAAAAAGTATCTTGTGAAGCTGGATGAGGGGGATGCGCCTCTTGCGGGCAATCTGAAACTTGTGTTAACAGATGCGAGTGGAAATAATATGCAGGAGGTGAAGTCGAATGAAGAGGGGATTTTTCAATATGAACTTCTTTCCGGCGACAAAAAATTATTTACACTGTTTAACGAAACTGAAAATTCTTTGCGCGCCATCAGGGGTAGCTTGCTGGCAGGAGATTCCCTGAAAGCCGAAGCGTTGGCCAATTCAAAGATAGCCCTGTACACTGCTTCCGGTAAGCTTTTGCAGACTGCATTCACCGACAGGAACGGGCGTTTTTTCTTTTTGAACCTCCCTCCAGCGGGAAACTTTTTTATAAAAATGGATGAGAAGGACCCTGGATTGGTTTTGGCTTCGAAGCTTGTTTTAACGGATGAGAGAGGTGTAACGGTTCGTGAGTTTAAGAGCAAAAAGAACCGGTTCAGGTTTGAGCTTTTGCCATCTGACGTAAAAGCCTTATCGGCAGAATCGGTTGACGATTCATGGAGTAAGCTTAAGTTGATGGAGAAGAAACTTTTTGCCGATAATAAAAAAGCAGATAATATAAAAACCGAAACGCCGTCACCCAAATTGCCCTATGGTTACGGTTTGTTTGAAAATCTTTATTTTGAATCAGGCAAATATGCGCTTTCGCCAAAGGCAAAAAATGAGCTGATGAAAGTTGTGGCATATATTAAAATAACCCCGGGAACAATAATTGAATTGGATGGCTTTGCAGACAGCCGTGGGGCTAGCAGGGCAAACCTGTACCTGTCTGACCTCAGGGCCCGTGCGGCAAAGAATTATTTAGTTGCCAGAGGGATAAATGTGAACCGGCTTAAATGCGTTGCTTATGGCGAAACTCAACTCATCAACTCATGTAATGATCCCTTACCATGTACTGAGGAACAGCAGGCCCCAAACCGAAGGGTTGAAATTAAAGTAATTTATAGGAAAAAAAGGTAGTGTAAGGCTTTCCCGAATAGAAAAAACTGCTTAATTCTGCAAAAAATTGGGTTTGCTGCAGAGGCTAGTGTAAATTTTTAAAATTGCACTTCAGTAATTAAATGTTAGTTAATTATTGACAAGTTTATTGTCTTTTTTCAACTAATTTACTACATTAGTCCCGTTATATTAGTCTGAAAAATTGAGAAAAACTACTTCTACGTATATATTTTTAGTTTTATCATTTTGGGTTTCTACCAGTATACTTTTTGGTGCGAAAGAGCCTGCCGTTTTCGGAAATAAGTCTTCCCACATTGTTGTTATTCCCCCGCCCGTTACCGCCGGAACATTTCCTGATATATGCCAGAATGGGAAAGCTTTTTTATTAACGGGAGGAAGTCCGAGCGGCGGTTATTATACCGGTCAGGGAGTAATAAATGGATATTTTTATCCTTCCAGCGCCGGTGCAGGTACGCATACAATAACATATACTGTATACGTTGGAGGAGTACCGCAAACTGCAACCACTACAATTAAAGTAAATCCAAGACCTGCTTACCCATCTGTAATAACGAGCGGAACACTTCCATTTGTTGGTACTAACGGACAGTATGGGGGATCCGCTTGTCCCAATGGCGGCTATGCATACAGCACCCCCGGTTGTACTGGCAAAACAGAAAATTATATTATTCCTCCGGAAGCCGGAACTACTTATAAATGGGAGCCAAGTAGTAAGTATGGTAAAACATATAGTGGTGGAGGTTCTATTGTTGGTTCTAACACAGGTAATAGTGTTGATATTAAGTGGGACTCTTCAGGAGTCAATAAAATTTATACTTCGGGCGGCAGCAGGTATTATTATTCTTTATTTAAGGTTACTGCTACAAATTCTTTTGGCTGTACAGATTCATTCTTTCTGTTCTTTCAAATTAATATTGCTCCAAAAGCGGATTTTACTGCAACTACAGTTTGCGTCGGAAATGAAACTCAATTTACTGATAATTCTGCCGATGCTACTCAGTGGTTTTGGGATTTTGGCGATGGTACTACCTCAACCGAAAAAAATCCCAAGCATGTTTTTACAACCGGTGGTCCGCATACTGTTAAGTTAACCACTAAAAGTGGTTGCTATTGCGAAACTACCGTTACAAAAACGGTGAATGTAATATCAACCCCGGCTCCAAAAGTAACATGCCCTTCAACATTTTGTCCGGGTACCAGTTCGAGTTATTCCACTGATCCGGTTTGTGGGGGATACAATTGGGTTGTTAACGGTGGAACTATTGCATCCGGGCAGGGTACGCCTAACATTACAGTGAATTGGGGCCCTAATGGTCCTACCGGAACCGTTTCATTAACAACAAGCGGATGTAATCCCAATCAATGTTCAAGTCCTACTACAAATACGGTTCCGTTGATTCCTCCTGTGTCATCTATTGCAGGTAAAACAAAAGTCTGTCAATATGAGGCTGCAACTTATAATATGCCCTCTTTCCCGGGAAGTAATGTTTCCTGGAGCATTGTTCCCGCAACTGCAGGAACAATTAATGATGGTCAGGGAACAAATACTGTCGATATTACCTGGAATACCAGCGGCAATGCTAAAATTGTTGTAACGATTGATCATGCCATATTGGGTTGTAAGAGTTCAACTACGCTCGATGTGATCATATTGCCTTACTTTTCGGTGAGCACAACTACATACTCTCTTTGTAAGGGTGGTAGCGGTACAATTACAGCAAGCCCTTCCGGAGGCATGACATGGACAATTCCGGATAAGAAGGGAACAATAACTTCGGGACAGGGTACAGGTTCAGTTGTTATTAATTGGCCATATGCCGGAAGTCATATGGTAATTGCAAAGCCAACCACTGCTAACAAATACTGTAACGATTCTTCATACACTTATGTTTATGTTGATTCTGTTCGTCCGCCTTCTGTTGATGGCCCTTTATATATTTGTCCCGGATCAACTTATAAGTATACTTCCTTAGGCCCTACAAGTCCGTATAGTTATAACTGGACTGCCACTAATGGTACTATAACAAGTACTAGTGGAAATGATGTCTGGATAAAATGGGGCACAACCGGCCCTTATTCATTTACAGTCAAACAAAATAACGGATACGCGCCTTATTGCTCATCTGCACCATTGGTTATTCCGGTGTATGACTTAACCTCTGTTCCTCCGCCTATCAAAGGAAAAGATTCCACATGCGTTGACAATACGTACACTTACTCTGTTCCTTATTTAACGGGTGCGACTTATGCATGGTCAATTAGTCCTCCTCAGTTTGCAAGTATAATTACCGGTCAGGGAACCAGTGCAATTTCTCTTGAGTTTTCAAGTGCGGGCACAGCGGTAATTACCTGTAAGACTACTTTGTGTCCGACTCCCATGGTTTCCACTTTTACAGTAACAATTAATCCATCCCCCAAGCCTCCTATAAGTTCTGTTGGTTATATGTGTCCCACGAATGGAAGTGTGACATTATCTACCTCGCCTGGCTATTCCACATACAGTTGGTCGCCATCGGGAGGTACCGGGCAAACTGCAGTGGTCACTACGGATGGCTATTATATTGTATATGTTAAAGGGAAAAATGGTTGTGTTGGCAAAGAAAAGATTGAAGTTCCGATGCAGGAAGCTCCGATGGCTCATATTTCATCGGAAGACCCTCATAATTATGGATGCATAGTTCCGAATACAGTAAATACCACTTTAAGGGCTTTGCAAGGTGGGGGAAACGGATCTGTTACATATCAATGGTATCACAAGGGGACACCTGTCGGAACAAATTCTCCTAGTTATACCGCTCTTGATAGTGGAAAATATTGGTTGGTAGTGACTAATTCATATGGATGTATTACCACTTCTAATCCATTCTATATTAGTAGAATTTCCTGTGGCACACTTTCAGGGAGTGGTCCTCCGGGTCCTCCGGGCAATGGTTCCAGCTCATCTGGCGCTGTTGGTGCAGCGGGTGCCGGTGGCGTTGGTGCGGGCGACTTACGTCCTGTTCCTGTAGGGGGAGGTGATAAATTTGGCGGTGGTGTTTCAACCATGTCAAATATTTCTTCAGGATCGGGAGACGATAAAGTTTTAGCCACACAGATTATCTGTGTCAGAAATATTCAATTTAGTAACACCTCGCCGGATGCAACCGACAGGTGGTCGTGGGAGTTCGGGGATTTTACTTCAATCGACACAAATGAGAACCCGTTGCATTTATATGCGATGCCGGGGTATTACTATATTACATTCTGGACTCATTTTGCGTTGCCAAAAACGGGTTGGAAAGCTCAGTATATTCCTATTGAAATCCCATATAAAGCGGCTTTCAAATATAAGCCAAATTGCGGCGGAGCTATCTTTACTGATAAGTCAATGCATACGAGCGGATCACCGATTACCAACTGGAATTGGGACTTTGGAGATGGCAATACATCTACTGCTCAAAATCCGGGTCATACTTATGCCGCTCCCGGAACTTATACCGTAGTATTATCTATTAGTGGTTCTGTTTGTACGCGAACTACTTCTCAGACGGTTACAATTCCTCCTAAACCGACAGCTGAATTTACTGCACCTTCCGCTTGTATAACTTTTCCTACAAAATTCACGGATGGTTCTACCGGAACCTCATTATATGAATGGAAATGGGAGTTTGGAGATGGTTATATTTCTAATAATCAAAATCCATATCACACCTATGGTTCGCCTGGAAACTATACTGTGAAGTTGACCGTTACTGATGTTACTGGTTGTTCGAGTACGGTAACGCATACTGTAGTTGTTTCTTCTCCTTCAGGAGGAGCATCCATTACGGCTAATGGTCCAACTACGTTCTGCAGGGGTGGTACAGTACTGCTTACGGCGACTGCGGCAGCAAGCTATCAGTGGTCGAATGGTGCAACCAGTCAGTATATATTGGTTAATCAGACAGGATACTACAGCTGCACTATAACATTCGCTACCGGATGTGTTGTTAAAATACCTCAGGTTTATGTTAAAGTATTGTCTACTCCATCTGCATATATGTATTCCAACGTAAATGGCTTTATTTGTGCCGGTACAACTGCCAGCTATAGCGCATCTTATAGTAAAAATTTTTCTTACCAGTGGTACAAAAATGGTGTGGCTATAAGTGGAGCCACTACATATACATATACTACAAGTACTACGGGTATTTATAGGGTACACGTTGTTGATAAAACAACCGGGTGTTTTGTTGATCCTCCCGAGGACACTATTACTTCAATACAGCCTTCCCCTACAATGCCGACAATAACAGGCCCTGGATCTTTTTGTGACGGAACCACAATTACTCTTGTAGGCTCATCATCCGGTGGAACTCCCCCTTTAACTTATGAATGGACTAACGGATCAACACAAACTTCTATAACTGTAAATACGGGAGGTACCCAGTACCTGACTGTGCAGGATAAAAACGGATGTTATAAAACTGCAAACAAGGACATCAAGTTAAACCCGAAACCAAACTTAAATGGTTTCCCGGTTGGGTGTTATGAAATGTGCAAAAGAGATACGTTAAGAGTGCTCGGTGGGATGGCATCTTACCAATGGTACCTCAACGGAGTGGCTATTCCTGCGCCAAAAGGCACGTCTCAGAATATGATTGTTACTGATGATGGTGCATATCGCCTTGTCGCTAAAACAACAGCAGGATGTATTGATACTTCGGCAAAAGTTGATATAACCACGAAACCGTTACCGGTAGCTATTTGTGTTGCCGGCGGCGAAGTTGATTCGTTGAAAGGAACTACTGATGGTATAACTTATAACTGGACTCCGACTACCGGGTTATCTAATCCGAATATTCTGAATCCTATTGCTAAACCGGCTTCAACAACAGATTATATTTTACGCGCTAAAGGAAGTAACGGTTGTAAGAACAGCGATACAGTTAAGGTAACTGTGAGTTGTACAAATCCGAAGGTTACGGTTGCCGGAAATATTACCTGTAAGGCAGGCTGTGTTTCACTTACTGCTACCGGTGGCGGCGGCGGGATAAAACCATACTCATATAAATGGAGCAGCGGGCAAACCGGTTTAGGACCTCATAGCGTATGTCCGGCTTCAACGATCATATATACTGTTACAATAACTGATGCAGCAGGCAATACAGGAAAGGATACCGCTCTGGTAGTTGTTAAACCCGGTATAACATCAATTACTTCTGCTAAGGTTGATATAAAATGTAAAGGAGCAGCAAATGGTACGTTGAGTGTTACTCCAACCGGTGGAATTGCTCCATATACTTATTCTTGGTCAACAGGGGCATCAGCTCAGACCATTACAGGATTATCTGCCATGACCTATTCTGTTTCGATCATTGATTCTTTGGGTTGCAAACGTGATACAGTGCTTACAATAGCCGAACCTGATTCAATCAAGCCGGTAACTGCAACCACTCCTGCTGCATGCGGAGGTAATAATGGTTCCATGTCGGTAACAGTAAGCGGAGGTCAGGGGCCGTATACTTATTCATGGTCGCCATTGGGAGGAACAGGGCAAACTGCTGCAAATGTTCCAACCGGAAATTATGTTGTTACAATAACTGATGCAAATAACTGTAGCACAACAACAACTGCGATCGTAAATAGTGCCGGCGGGATGACTGGTAGTATCAATTCATTTAATGATGCGACATGTAATGGAGCCGCGAATGGCAGTGCATCTGTAACCACATCCGGGGGAACAGCGCCGTTAATATATAGTTGGAGTCCAATTGGCGGAACCGGGGATACTGCAAATAGCCTTTCTGCAGGGACGTATACTGTTACCGTTACGGATGTAAATAATTGTATTGTGGTTACTACTGTTACTATTTCAGAACCGGCTATTATTGGATTGACAACGACATCAACTGATGCCAATTGCGGGAACAGTAATGGATCCGCTACTGTTGCTGCGACAGGCGGCACGGGAGTTTATACATATTTATGGACACCGGGAGGAGCGACAGGCGCAACGGCAAGTGGGCTTTCAGCCGGAAATTACGATGTTTCAATTACTGATGCCAGCGGATGTTCCTCAACCACAGCTGTAACTATTAATAATCTCAGTGGCCCTGCAGTAACTACTCAGTCGACCGATATTTTATGTTATGGCGCGGCAGATGGAACGGCCCAGGTAAATGTTACAGGCGGTACCGGTTCATATACATACAGCTGGCAGCCATCGGGAAGCACAACAAATTCTTTAAGTGGCCTGACCGCAGGAACATATACAATAAATGTGAATGATGGGGGAGGTTGTCTGATCAGCTCGACTGTTACCATCACTGAGCCGGTGCAGATCAATGTTTCGGTTTCTACAACTGATGCCGCCTGTGGTTCAGCAAATGGAAGCGCGGTTGTTACAGCAACTGGTGGAGCCGGCACATTGAGTTATTCATGGCAGCCGTCTGGAGGAACCGCAATTACAGCTTCCAATTTAGCTGCGGCCTCTTACACTGTAATTGTTACTGATGGTAATAATTGCAGCGTCACTCAAACAGGTATTGTTAATAATATAGGTAGTCCGGTAGTAAGTATACAGTCATCTGCAGATGTTACATGCAATGGAGTTTCTGATGGAACAGCTTCTGTTACTTCCTCAGGAGGAATTACCCCGTATACGTATAGTTGGTCGCCTTTGGGTGGAACAGGAAGTACCGCGGGCAATCTTTCAGCAGGAATATATACGGTTACTGTTACCGATGCCAATAATTGCGCTTCATTTACAACGGTTACTATAACAGAACCAACTATAATTCAGTTATCAACAAGCACTGTTGATGCCAATTGCGGAGGCAGCAATGGCTCTGCCACAGTAACAGCAGCAGGAGGAACAGGTTCATATAATTATTCATGGACACCGGGTGGTGCGGCAACTTCAGCCGCAAACGGACTTTCTGCAGGCAGCTATGATGTTATGGTTACTGATGCGAATGGATGTACAAATTCAACATCTGTAACTATCAATAATCTTAGTGGTCCGACTATAATGGTTCAGTCAACAGATATTTTGTGTTATGGCGCGGCAGATGGAACAGCCCAGGTAAATGCTACAGGCGGTACCGGTTCATATACATATAGCTGGCAGCCATCGGGCAACACGACAGCTTCTGTAAGTGGCCTTCCTCCCGGAACATATACGGCCAGTGTAAATGATGCCGGAGGGTGTCTGATCACATCAACTGTAACGATCACCGAATCTCCACAGATAAATGTATCTGTGGCGGTAACTGACGCCGCCTGTGGTTCAGCAAATGGAAGCGCGGTTCTTACAGCAACCGGTGGAGCCGGCACATTGAGTTATTCATGGCAGCCGTCCGGAGGAACCGCAATTACAGCTTCTAATTTAGCTGCGGCTTCTTACACTGTAATTGTAACTGATGGCAATAATTGCAGTGTCACTCAAACGGCAATTGTTAATAATATAGGTAGTCCCGTAATAAGCGTACAGTCATCTTCAAACGTTACATGCAGTGGAGTTTCTGATGGAACAGCTTCTGTTACTTCAACGGGTGGAATAACTCCTTATGCACGGTTACTATAACAGAACCAACTATAATTCAGTTATCAACAAGCACTGTTGATGCCAATTGCGGAGGCAGCAATGGCTCTGCCACAGTAACAGCAGCAGGAGGAACAGGTTCATATAGTTATTCATGGACACCCGGTGGTGGCGCAACCTCAGCGGCAATCGGACTTTCAGCAGGTAGTTATGATGTTTTGGTGACAGATGCAAATGGATGTACAGCCTCAATATCTGTGTTAATTAATAATCTCAATGGTCCTTCTGTAACAACTCAATCCACTGATGCCAAATGTAATGGTGCGACAAATGGAACGGCACAGGTAAATGCTACAGGTGGTACAGGTTCGTATGCATACAGCTGGCAGCCATCGGGAAATACCGGTAATTCAGAAAATGGTCTTTCTGCGGGGACCTATACTGTTAATGTAAGTGATGGAGCCGGATGTCTTGTTGTGTCTACAGTGACCATTACCGAACCATCTCCAATCACTGTTTCGGTTGCAGCAACAGACGGTACATGTGGTGCTGCGAACGGCAGCGCTGTAGCAACTGTAACGGGAACATCAGGTGTTCTGACTTATAACTGGTCTCCGACAGGTGGTACGGGCGATACAGCAACTTTACTCGTAGCTGATACATATACGATTGTTGTTACGGACGCTAATGGTTGTTCACAAACAACTTCCGCAATAGTTGGCAATACTGCTCCGGTAGCTGTTACCGCAGCTTCTGCAGGTAGTGTTAGTTGTAGCGGAGGCAGTGATGGTTCTGCAGTAGCCACTACGGGCGGAGGAACTTCTCCTTTTACTTTTGCCTGGTCACCATTGGGTGGGACAGGTGCAAGTGCCTCGGTTTTAGTTGCCGGCACATATACGGTTAGTGTTACTGATTCTAAAGGCTGCACTTCAACTTCAGATGTAATTATTACTGAACCTGCCGCCATAACATTGGCGACTCCTTCACCATCGACCATATGTATAGGCCAGAGTTCGGTATTGACAGCTTCAGCGAACGGAGGTACGCCTGCTTACACTTATTCATGGATGCCTGGATCTCTGAGTGGTTCAAATGTAAGCGTGAATCCGGTAGCTACAACTATATATACGATCACTGCAAGTGACGCGAATGGCTGTACTTCATCAACACAAACAGTAACAGTAGATGTTAAACCGCCTTTGCAGCTTGATGCCGGTATTACTCAGAATATATGTGTTGGTGGTTCGGTAACTCTTAATGCCACAGCCACAGGTGGCGATGGAAACTATTCTTATAACTGGCTGCCTATGAATTCATCAGGAGCTACATTAAGTGTCATACCTACGGGTACCACCAGTTATACTGTTGTGGTTTCTGATGGTTGTGGAACGCCTTCTGCGAATGATACGGTTGAAGTTAAAGTTAATGCCTTGCCAGATCCAACTTTTGTTTCGGATACAACGTCAGGCTGCGAGCCTGTTTGTATTCAGTTCAACAATACAACCTTGGGTACATCCGCAAACTGTTCATGGGATTTTGGTGATGGCGGTTCAAGCCAGAATTGTTCTCCATATGCCTGCTACCGCAAGGCCGGTGGTTATACCGTTAAGTTAACTGTTACTGATAGCTTTGGTTGTGTAGCGTCAATAACAAAAAATAATTACATCACTGTTTACCCTTTACCTACCGCAGCATTCAAGGCAGATCCTAAGGAAACTACAATTCTGACACCCAATATCACTTTTACGGACAAGAGCTCAACCGATGTTGTAAAGTGGGACTGGAGTTTTGGGGATCTGTTCAATTCAACATCTACTGATCAGAATCCAACTTATACCTACCAGGATACCGGCAGATATGAGGTAGAACTGCTTGTTACAACTCAATATGGTTGTACGGATACAGCAACGGATATTGTTGTGATCCATGCTGATTATACATTCTATGTACCTAATGCGTTTAGTCCAAATGGTGATGGCAAGAACGAGTCATTCTTCCCTAAAGGCTTTATGATCAATCCTGACTGCTACAAAATGACTATTTTTGATCGTTGGGGTCTGGTTATTTTTTCAACAGACGATCTTAATGTTGGCTGGGATGGAAGAGCTAAGGGAGGAAAAGACATCGCCCAGCAGGATGTTTATGAATGGAAAATTGAAACCTGTGATTACATGAAGAGAAGATATCAATATATAGGTCATGTTACACTTGTAAAATAGTATTTCTGCGAATACCCTATAATTTACCGGAGTTCACCTTTTTGATTGTTGTTTTGATTTGCTTGGATGCCCTTTTTTACAAAAATCCAGTAAGGGTTGTAAAAATGGGTGCCGCCCCCCTTGCTTTTCCTATTGAAAATGACTACATTCATCTTGCATTAGTTGAGAAAAATGGACAATTGAGTATGTTGAGTTTGAAAAGTAATAGAAGAATACGTTTTGTTTTTAGTGTTAAAAAACATCAGTCTTGTGCAATAGACAATACATACAGGCATCTTCGTCATTGATTAGTCAATTCGACTTTCTGAAAAAAATAATTATCACATTCTTACTTGTTGTTATATTTTCATCTGATTCTTTTGCTCAGGGTGGAAATACATGTACTGCAGCTCAGGCTTCGCCGATCACTATCGGAACATCTTATAAGGGCCAAACAACATGCGCCAAAGGGAATGATTATGTTGGAGCGGGAGGATGTTTGACAAACTATACCGCTTTGGATTGGGTTTATTATTTTTGTCCAACACAGTCCGGTTATGTTAATTTTTCACTTGAAAATGTTTCTCCAAAAACCGGCACGAATGCTAATCCTAATATTTCAATTTTTAATGGTTGTCCCGGCTCATCAACATGCCTGGTTTCAGGAAGCGGAATAGTTAGTGGCACAACAACTCCTGCTACCCTGGTAACAATAGGAGCAAAAGTAACTGCGGGTCAGTGTTATTATTTGCTTGTGGATGGAAGCAATGCCGCTCCGAATGCCGATTGTATCAACTTTAATTTATCTTCAACCTTTACGGTAGTTACGCAAAATGCGACATGTGTCAATATGGATTTCGAACAAGGCAACCTGAATGGATGGTTTGCCAGTACAGGAACAGTTGTGACCGGGCCCGTCGGTGCTCAAACTCCGAATTATAACATGACCGGTTACACAGCAGTTACAGGAAGACATACCATTGTGGGCCCGGGGGGGACGGATCCCTGCGGCGGATTCCCTTTGGCGGGGGTTGGAAGCAAATCGCTCCGGCTTGGCAATAACATTAACGGTGCCCAGGGTGAACAGGTCAGCCAGACTTTTTTAGTTTCAAAATTTAATGCGAATTTCACGTATAGATACGCTGTTGTATTTGAAGATCCCAAGCATACCAAACCTGAGCAGCCGTTCTTTACAGCGTTGGTAAGAGACCAGAGTGGTAACATCATAC
>JACPDY010000032.1:7358-8622 GCA_016183775.1 Bacteroidota bacterium | reverse complement strand
ATAAGTTGGTGTGTTGGTGCTTGCGGTATAGTTGTTACCGTCTATCCAGGTGTAACTGTTACACGCGGTTTGTACGTCTGTACCGGATGCAAAGGTGTTAATGGTTAAGTTCAGGGTTACTATACTGTCACAGCCTTCTGAACTTCCTCCTACAATGGTATACGTTGGTGTGTTGGTACTTGATGTATAATTGTTACCGTCTATCCACGTGTAACTGTTGCAGGCGGTTTGTACGTCTGTACCGGATGCAAAGGTGTTGATGGTTAAGCTCAGGGTTACTATACTGTCACAGCCTTGATAACTTCCTCCTGCTATGGTATACGTTGGTGTGTTGGTGCTTGAGGTATAATTGTTACCATCTATCCAGGTGTAACTGTTGCAGGCGGTTTGTACGTCTGTGCCGGATGCAAAGGTGTTGATGGTTAAATTTAGTGTTACTATACTGTCGCAGCCTTGAAAACTTCCGCCTACAATGGTGTAAATTGGTGTGTTAGTACTTGCGGTATAGTTGTTACCGTCTATCCAGGTGTAAGAATTACAAGCTGTTTGTATGTCGGTGCCTGTGGTTGAATTGTTAATGGTTAAGTTCAGGGTTACTATACTGTCGCAGCCTTCAACGCTTCCTCCTGCTATGGTAAAGGTTGGTGTGTTGGTGCTTGCGGTGTAAGTGTTACCGTCTATCCAGGTGTAACTGTTGCAGGCGGTTTGTACGTCTGTGCCGGAAGCAAAGGTGTTGATGGTTAAATTTAGTGTTACTATACTGTCACAGCCTTCTGAACTTCCGCCAACTATCGTATAAGTTGGTGTGTTGGTGCTTGCGGTATAGTTGTTACCGTCTATCCAGGTGTAACTGTTACACGCGGTTTGTACGTCTGTACCGGATGCAAAGGTGTTGATGGTTAAATTTAGTGTTACTATACTGTCACAGCCTTGATAACTTCCGCCTGCTATGGTATACGTTGGTGTGTTGGTACTTGAGGTATAGTTGTTACCGTCTATCCATGTGTAAGAATTACAAGCTGTTTGTATGTCGGTGCCTGTTGTTGAATTGTTAATGGTTAAGTTCAGGGTTACTATACTGTCACAGCCTTGATAACTTCCGCCAACTATTGTGTAAGTTGGTGTGTTGGTACTTGCGGTATAGTTGTTACCGTCTATCCAGGTGTAAGAATTACAAGCTGTTTGTATGTCGGTACCTGTTGTTGAATTGTTAATGGTTAAGTTCAGGGTTACTATACTGTCACAGCCTTGAAAACTTCCTCCT
>JACPDY010000032.1:0-7334 GCA_016183775.1 Bacteroidota bacterium | reverse complement strand
GAGTGTTGGTACTTGCGGTGTAATTGTTACCGTCTATCCAGGTAATGGGCGTACAGGATGTAATGACATCTGTTCCGGATGCCGTTGGGTTAATTGTAATTGTAACAGAATCCATTGCAGGGCAACTCAAATTATTTGAACTTACTACACTTACAGTGTATGTGGTTGTTGTGGTAGGTGTTGCTACTGGATTAGCGATAGATGAATTATTTAATGTAGTTGATGGCGACCAACTATACGTGTAGGTAGGTGGTGGCGGATTGCCACAATTTGCCACCCCTGTCCATCCTGAGCCACCTGCAGGGTTGGTTCCAGAAGAATACACTATAGCACTGCTGGCATTTAAAAGCTGATAGCTATTCTCATTATTAAAACTTCCTGATGCCGAATAAACCAATTGAATATTATCTCCTTGGTAAACTGAAAAGGTAGTTGAGTAATTCGTTTGATTTGTAAGAACATAATAGGTGCCGATTAAGGCTCCATTCACATAGACCTGCACATAGCCGTCCCCATTGCTGTTTCCCCAACCATCACCAAAGCTATCAAACAGATTTAGAGTATATATACATGGTGCAGGGGGTGGTGGTGGAGCAACAGAAACATTTAACTGTACATTATCTCCTGGACAAATTATATCAGGAGTTCCAGAAGCAGAGATTAATGGCGGACCATCAATGATTGCCGTTAATGTAATTGGCACTTGGCAAAACCCATCTAAATCTGTCAAAGTAACTGTATATGTCCCTGCAGCTAAATTTGTTGCTGTTGGCGTTGTTTGTCCATCCGACCAAACAATGCCCCAGTTTGTTCCATTGTTGGGAGGAAAAACAGTGGCTTCGCCATCATTTCCAAATCCTGAACAAGTAGCATCAGTCGATGTAATTGTCGCTTCATCACCAATAAGATCAAAATTATCCATACATACATTGGATCCTCCTGTGGCGTTATTTCCACCAGTTGGACCAATTCGATCATTACGAAACATGACATAGTCGTAGGTTGCACTTGGCGTGAAGGTTGCTGTATATTGCACCCATGTATCCGAAGGACCGGTAAGAATTCCTGATGTCCATAGCACCTCATTCACCTGACAAGAATTAAATCCACCAATAATTTCTAAGTTACCAGGGTTATTTCTATAATCAGCACATGCACCTAAAACCATTGTCGAAGCATAAACATTATCATAGGCAAGCCAAACAGTCATAGTATAGGTTCTGCCAGCCACCAAAGGGCAAGACAAATATTGACCGATGTATTCGCCATTGGTTATTCCTGCATAAGTGCTTCCTTCTTGCGGAGGAATATCTACACACCAAATTGAATTATCTCCGTTAAGCACATCCGGTGTGTTAGCACAATTCGTCCAGGTTGAAGCAACACAATTTTCACATGGAGCTGTTGCTTCGAACGAAGGGTTAGTCAGTATGGTTTGCTGTGCATAGCTGGAATACGAAATAAAAAACAACGAAATAGCAAAAAAAAGTCTTATCGTATGTTTCGGAGCAGATATATTCATTTTATTTTTATTTTAATTCTTATTTAACTATTGTTGTTTTAATATCCCTAAGGTTGAAATTGGTAAGTTCAGTACTGATTTTAATGTTTAACATTTTGGAAAGAATTACTAATGCCGGATTAACATCTTCGGCACATATTCCCTCAATGGTGGTATTGGGTATTAAATGAATGTTTTTATGATTTTCCATGTTTCCGTCTTCACAACCATAACATTTACCATTGTACCAATACTCGGTATTCCATTCAATTTTTAACTCTTTATTTGTTTTGTTTTTTATTTGAAGATAAACAAACTCATCATGAGTACCTTGACTAGGCAAGTTACATTCTCCATATTTATAATTGATATCAACAAATTCGTTATTTGCCAACAATTGCCAAACTGTACTTTTAACTTTGGTTTCAGACGATGATTGCATACTGGTTGTATTTTGAGCATACACATTGGAAATAAAAATGATTCCTATGAGTAGTAATAAATTAAACCGTTTGTTTGTAGAAAAAATAGTGCGATTCGTTTGCATGAGAATGAGTTTTATTTTTTTAAATTAAAATTAAGTGCGAATCTTGAATAATTTAAAATAATGTCAATAAATCTAATTCACTTCTTACGTGCTTAAAAAATAACTAACACCCACAAATACAAGTAATTTAAACAATACTTATTAAAAATATATTACTTGAAAATAGAAATCGACAACGGTGAGGAAAGGAGATTGTAAAAATCACCAATAAAATGGATTTGAAGTGGTAAAATAAAATCATTCTTCGTCTCCTAAAGTAACTATTGAAGTAGTAAGAATAATTGATTTATAGATTCGTTCAAAAAAACGTTCTCCACCCCACGAAAATTGTATTTTATCAACAGATTTGATAATTACCCTATAAGGAGAATCGTTGCTGTTATCAATTTTTTTGATGGTTTTTACAATTCCCTTTATCTTGTCGATAGTAATGTATTCGCCATTTGAACAACGAACTACTATTTCATCTTCATTTTTAACTACTGATATCATAACGGTTTAAACTGAATAAATGGTTAATTTTTTAAAGTTATTGGATTATTAATTTGCCTCTTACTGGATGATGGTTCGGTAAACTCACCACAGGTTTTTGTTGGTTGGTTATTTCATAAAAATATACCCCTCCAGGTAAATTACCTCTGTTGATTTCGGTCTGTTGATTAATAATTACAGATTTTAAAATAACCTTACCGAAGACATCATAAACTATTAACTCGTAATTATTTATTTTTTGTTCATCATCTGAAATTTTAACGGTAGCAGAAGAACTAAAAGGATTGGGGTAAATAGTAATGTTTTTTGTTTGATTACTTATTTCATTAATTGTTGTTGCAGGAGAGCAACTACAATAGCCATAAGCATTGATTAGCGTATCATTGTTTTGTTTGAAACAAAGCAAATCCCTATTTCCAGTTCCAAAAACCTGAAGTTCAAACCAACCAATAGAGTTTCCAACACCTTCTATCCAAGAAATGTTCCAGTAATCGTTAAAATGAAAAATTCTTCTATATTGTCCATTGACCCATATGCTGTCAAAATAAGCAACTTGAAAACAGCCAATACCTAAATAGTCAAAACAAAATGTGTCGCCTACATTTAATCCAAAATCATAAAGCAAATATTCCTCCGTGCTATCAGAACTCCACCCACATATTCTGCTGAATCAATATTAAATTCAGGAATATCTTTGTAGGGTTTTACTTCACTACAAACTCCTCCATAAACGAAATCATAATAACAATGATTGACTCCATATAATTTTGAATACTGTTTTCCAAAAATCATTGTATCACCTATTAACCCATAATGTTTTACAATCCAACAGTTACCCTGATCAAAAGTAACCTGACTCCAAGTTGTACTATCAGTTGGGAATGGATAATAAGTTTGTCCACTTACCGGATGGCATATATTCATTAACAAAACGAACATAAAAGTAATTGGTTTAATATTTTTGGGTTTCATGATGGTTATTTTTTTAAAGTTATTGGATTATTAATTTGCCTCTCATTAGCACGATGGCTAATAAAATGATTAGTTTTTTCATAACTTTAAATTTTAAGACTTATAGATTTATTGTCTAATTATCTTATACACATTAACCGATTGAGCATCTTCAATTTTTAATAAATAAATTCCTTTGGGGTAATCGCTCAAATCCATTACAATAGCAGTATTGCTCACTTTCTGTTCTTGTTGAATTACTTTTCCTTCTAAAGTAGTTAGTGTAAAATTGGCTTCTTGTGTTGGAGCATTTTTTAAACTCACTGTAATTAAACCTGATGTTGGGTTTGGGTAAATAGAAACTTCTGCCCTGTTGTACTCCTCTAAACCAACTCCTGTTATGTTTCCACAAGATGAAGTATCGGTACAACCATTTTGAGTTACTTCAACAGCATAATTACCATTGGCAGTAGCAGTATAACTTTGATTGGTTTCTCCTGTAATAACAGCATTTCCATTATCACAATCTAACCATTGGTAAGTAGCACCCGTTACATTAGCCGTAATGGTGTTTACATTAGTTGAAGTTGAATTATCAACGGTGTTAATGGTTAAATCGGTTGTAATGGTAGAATCACAACCGTTACTTCCTGTCAACACATCGGTAAATATTCCTGTGGTGCTATATGTATTTGTGCCAACTGTTACACTAAACCCTTGACATTCGTTAAATGTTTGAGTAAACGAAGTAGATGGATTTACGGTGATGCTTCCGGTTTCAACTGCATTTACACATGCCCCTACAGTAGTTACTGTATAATTATGTGTTCCTGATGCAGTGGGCGTACCACTTATTGTAAAAACACCTCCCACAAAAACACCTGTTACTCCTGTTGGCAAACCTGTTGCATTTGCACTTGTTCCTCCACCTGTTATTGCATAGGTAATGTCCGTAATAGCTGTATTAATGCATACCGTTTGTGCATTTGTACCTGCTGAAGAAGTTAAATTAATGGTATCGTTAGAATTTACAGTTACTACAATCAAATTACTAGTATCAATACAAGTACTCGCATAGGTTGCAAGAACTTTTACCGTATCGTTATTATTTAATGATGTGCTGTTATACGAATTTACGGTGCTATCCTGTATAGAAGTTCCATTAATAAAAAAAGTATAATTACTGAAACCAGTTGTTGCGTTAAATGTGATAGGAGTTCCCTGACACACAACATTGGAAGATGCCGTTAAAATAACATCTGGGGTTGGAATGAAAGCAAAAGTAGGTGTTCCTGAAATATATGTTCCTGTAAAAGTAGTTCCTGTATCTCCTGCTGTTTGTGGAACAGTTTCAGCATTAGGAGCTCCTGCAGCACCACCAACAACAAACATAGTTCCTGTATTTACAAGAGATGCATCGCTGAAAACTTTAATTCTGCCACCACCTCCACCACCACTACCATATCCACCGGGTTGTCCGTTTCCTCCATTTGCTCTCAGAATTCCATTAATAGTAACATCGTTTCCGTTAATTTTTATACCACCACCAGAGCCACCACCACCTGCACCATTCAATATTGCTTGAGTACCATTTGAGCCATTCGCATTAATGATACCAGTTGCTAATATATTTACAACATCACCGTTTAATGCAATACCGGCACCACCAGCACCACCAGCACCGCCAGAAGCACTACCACCGCCTCCCGAACCCATTTCGATTGAATCGGTGTTGAGAGTACCATAAATTGCTCCTGGTTGACCTACGTTACTGGGGGTAGCAGTAGCACCTGCTCCTCCACCATTACCTCCTAAACCTCCATAACTTGCACCACCGGCACCAAACGTTCCTGTATTACCAGAAGAAACTTGTCCCGCACCAGGTCCGCTGCCATTGAATCCGGTAGCTCCTCCCAAATACCCGGCTCCATTACCATTAAGTGTGCCTGCAATACGAATCATTCTTGCATTAATAACGAAAGGAGAATTTGGTCCTACGGTTACACTTGCTCCCGACTGAATTTCAAACCAACTGTAATTGTTTGTACCAGTTAAAGTTACAGATCCTGCCGGAACAACAAGTCGTGATGCCGGTGGAAACGTATTATCAAAACTAGATGCAGCAACGGCTGTTGCATTTCCATAAAACAGGTGTATAATTCTGCTTCCATTTGCAGGAAGAGAATCTATCATCACCCAAATTTTGGTACTAGGCGTATTTATCCCTGATTCGATAAAATAATTGTAAAGCGATGTGCCGTCACAATCTTTTGCAAATCGAATATCTTCACCATTAGTCTGCATTTGATTAGCAGCAATCAGTGCTTGAGTATTTAGCATAATTAACACCTGATAATTCAATTTCAACGTGTTTGAATTTTCCTGAATACTTATCATTTCTTTATTTCCCCAACCAACCAATTGTGCTAAGGAATTATTTGATAAAAGCATCGTAAATAGCAAACTACACGATATTTTAAAAATTATATTTAACTTTTTCATGACTTTTAATTTAATGGTTTATAAATTTATTGTCTAATTATTTTATACACATTAACCGACTGAGCATCTTCAATTTTTAATAAATAAATTCCTTTGGGTTGTTCACTCAAGTCCATTACAATAGTTGTACTGCTTACTTTCTGTTCTTGTTGAATTACTTTTCCTTCTAAAGTAGTTAATGTAAAACCGACACCACTCGTTGAAACATTTTTTAAGTTTATTGTAAATTCACCTGAAGTTGGGTTGGGATAGATAGCAGCAATCGTTTTGTTGTATTCTTCTAATCCAACACCGGTAATGTTTACACAAGATGATGTATCGGTACAACCATTTTGAGTTACTTCTACTGCGTAATTACCATTTGCTGTAGCGGTATAATTTTGATTGGTTTCTCCTGCAATAACAGCATTGTTGTTATCACAATCTAACCATTGGTAAGTGGCTCCCATTGCATTAGCCATAATGGTATTTGCATTAGTTGAAGTAGAATTATCAACTGTGTTGATGGTTAAATTCAGCGTTACAACACTGTCACAACCTTGTGCACTTCCCCCAACTATCGTATAAGTTGGAGTGTTGGTACTTGCGGTGTAATTGTTACCGTCTATCCACGTGTAACTGTTGCAGGCGGTTTGTACGTCTGTGCCGGATGCAAAAGTGTTGATAGTTAAATTTAGTGTTACTATACTGTCGCAGCCTTCTGAACTTCCGCCAACTATCGTGTAAGTTGGTGTGTTGGTACTTGCGGTGTAATTGTTACCGTCTATCCAGGTGTAACTGTTGCACGCGGTTTGTACGTCTGTACCTGATGCAAAGGTGTTGATGGTTAAGTTCAGGGTTACTATACTGTCGCAACCTTGTGAACTTCCTCCTGCTATGGTGTAAGTTGGCGTGTACTATACTGTCGCAGCCTTCTGAACTTCCGCCAACTATCGTGTAAGTTGGTGTGTTGGTACTTGCGGTGTAATTGTTACCGTCTATCCACGTGTAACTGTTGCAAGCCGTTTGTACATCTGTTCCGGAAGCAAAAGTGTTGATGGTTAAGTTTAAGGTAACGATACTATCACAACCTTGTGAACTTCCTCCTGCTATGGTGTAAGTTGGCGTGTTGGTACTTGCGGTGTAATTGTTACCGTCTATCCACGTGTAAGAATTGCAAGCTGTTTGTATGTCGTTACCTGTGGTTGAATTGTTAATGGTTAAATTGAGTGTTACAACGCTGTCGCAACCTTGTGCACTACCTCCCACAATAGTAAAAGTTGGTGTATTGGTGCTTGTGGTATAGTTGATTCCATCTATCCACGTGTAAGAATTACAAGCCGTTTGTACGTCTGTGCCTGT
>JACPDY010000031.1 GCA_016183775.1 Bacteroidota bacterium | reverse complement strand
CTAAGTAAAAAATTCCGGAGCTTTTAAGCAATGTATTACTCCACATTAGCAGCAATCATCCCGGCAGCGACAGTAAGGTTACTCTTCTCATCTACCAGGATAAATCCGCCGTTAACACGATTTTTATCATATTCATCAACGGCAACAGGATTGGCGGTACGGATTATTATGCGGGATATATCATTTAAGTTAACAGTTATGTCGTTCTCCACTTTTTCAAGCGTGTTCACGTTCGTCTTGTAAAGCACTTCCTTTACGATCGATTTTACACCACTACTATTGTGCCTGAACAGATATTTACTTCCCACCTCCAATGGTTTTGAATCCATCCAGCAAATATCGGCTTCAATTTCGCGGGTAACCGGGGGCTGCTGGCTTACGGGTGTAATCATATCCCCTCTGCTTATATCAATATTATCCTCCAAATGTATCGTAACAGACATAGGAGCAAAGGCTTCTTCAAACTCTCCATCAAATGTTTCGATCTTTTTAATTGTGCTGGTTATACAGGAAGGCTGAACAATTATTTTATCTCCTTTTTTATATACTCCGCTGATTATTCTTCCTGCATATCCCCTGTAATCATGCAGTTCTCTGGTTTGAGGCCGGATGATCCACTGAACAGTAAACCTCGGGGATTCCTGTTTCGCGTCAGTAAACACTTCCACATTTTCAAGGTAATCAAGGAGGTATTTCCCTTTATACCACGGCATGTGCGTGGAACCGGACACAATATTATCGCCATTGATAGCACTGATCGGAATAAAAATGATCTCTTTCACTTTTAATTTTGAAGCGAAACTTTTATACGCGGAAACAATATCATTGAACACCTGTTCCGAATATCCAACAAGGTCCATTTTATTAATACACACCACGATATTTTTAATTCCTAACAATGAAGTAATGTAAGAATGACGCTTGGTTTGTTCGATCACTCCTTTTCGGGCATCAATAAGTATTATGGCCAGATCGACATTTGAAGCGCCTGTAACCATATTACGTGTATACTGAATATGACCTGGGGCATCGGCAATAATAAACTTCCGCTTATCTGTATTGAAGTATTTATACGCGACATCAATGGTAATACCCTGTTCACGCTCGGCTTTCAGGCCATCAGTTAAAATAGCGAGGTCAATGGTACCATCATCATTTTTTCTGCTGGATGCCTTAATGGCTTCCAGCTGATCTTCCATAACAGCGTTGCTGTCATACAATAATCTTCCTATGAGCGTACTTTTACCATCATCGACACTACCCGCGGTTATAAATCTTAAGATATTCATTCCTTTATTCGTAAATTCGTTTTTTATTCACATTCGTTGATTTAGAAGTATCCTCCCTTTTTACGTTCCTCCATTGCCGCTTCTGATTGCTTATCATCAATACGGGCACCTCTTTCGCTTGTTTTAGAGCTTTTAATTTCTTCAATTATTGTATCAATGTTATCAGCGGAAGACTCTACGGCAGCTGTACATGTTATATCACCTATCGTTCTAAAACGGACCGTTTTTTCAAATATAGTGTCTTCGTGATCCATATTCAGGTATTCGGAAGCCGCCATCAACTGACCATTGCGAATAATGCAATCTCTTTTGTGAGCAAAATAGATCTCAGGGAGTTCTATCTTTTCTTTTTTAATGTAATTCCAAACATCGAGTTCGGTCCAGTTACTTATTGGGAACACACGCACATTCTCACCTTTATGTATTTTTCCATTGTAAATGTTCCACAATTCGGGGCGCTGGCGCTTAGGATCCCATTGGCCAAACTCATCACGAACGGAGAATATGCGCTCTTTCGCCCTCGCCTTTTCTTCGTCCCGACGGGCACCACCTATACAGGCATCAAACTTAAATTCCTCGATCGCGTCAAGCAGGGTTACTGTTTGCAATGTATTCCGGCTTGCATTCTTTCCTTTTTGTTCAACAGCTCTTTTCTGATCAATAGAATCCTGTACATAGCGCACGATAAGTTTTTCATTTAAACGCTTTATCATGCGGTCGCGGTATTCTATTGTCTCGGTAAAATTATGTCCTGTATCAATGTGAACCAAAGGGAATGGAAATTTACCCGGCCGGAATGCTTTTTCAGCAAGGCGCACAAGCGTGATCGAATCTTTTCCGCCTGAAAAAAGCAGGGCAGGTTTTTCAAATTGCCCCGCTACCTCGCGGAGAATATGAATAGATTCCGATTCAAGCTGCTCTAAGTAATCTAAATAATATTTGCTCATATAAAATAAATCTCGCTCAAATTTACATTCTTTAATCCTATTGATGTGTATGCAACCCGCATTCTTTTTTTGAGTTATCTTCCCACCACCACCGGCCGGCACGAAAATCTTCTCCTTCGTGTATAGCACGTGTGCAGGGGCCGCAACCTATGCTTACAAAACCTTTGTCGTGCAGGGAATTATAAGGCACATTATTTTCAGTAATGAATTCTTTCACACGTTTCAGATCCCAATCAAACAAAGGATGAAATTTTATTAATTGGTGTGAGCCGTCCCATTCCAGGTTACGCATATCCAACCTGTTCGCTGATTGATCGGCACGAATGCCGGTTATCCAGCAATCCATATCTTTCAAAGCACGCTGCAAGGGTTCAACTTTACGGATACCGCAGCACTCTTTCCTGTTCTCAACCGACTCATAAAAACTCAAAGGACCTTTCTTATTCAACAATTCCTGCACAGCATCCGACTTAGGATAATAAGCTTCTATCTTCTGTCCGTACATCTCATTTGTGCGGTTCCATACCAGGTATGTTTCACTGAACAAGCGTCCTGTATCCAATGTAAAAACCCTGATCGGTATTTTTTTTGTGAAAATGATGTGTGAAATAACCTGATCTTCCCAACCGAAGCTGGTTGAAAAAACTATTTTGTCTTTATATTTTTCGGCAAGCAAAGTCAAAGACTCTTCGATCGATCTTCCTTTGATCAAGCCTTCCACACTGTTTATATTCTCTTTTTCAATCATTCTCGTTTGGGCTAAAGCCCGATTCTTTACACTTTTTATAACCCCGACCTGAAGGTCGGGGCAATGAAAACATTTTTTTATTCAACGCCAAACAATCCGGTCAATCAGTTTACATCCTTTGATTCATTGCCCCGGTCTTAAGACCGGCAATGAAGGATTTTAAAATTTGGTTTTAGCCAAAAAAACAAACATTTAATCAATTCACTCCCTTTTCAACCAATACAGAAGTTATCCTGTTTAATTCTTTTACTTTATTTGCGAAATCACCACTAAGCCCTGCTCTTATCTTGCCCAGGTTATCCAATATACTTTGTGTTTCCTCCGGGAAAGAAGCGTTCAAGACCTCTTTCACCCGTTTTGCCATTGTCGGAGATTTTCCATTTGTAGAAATCGCAATCTTGAGATCACCTTTTTTAACAATTGAAGATAAATAGAAATCACAAAGATCGGGTGTATCCGCAACATTTATCAGTATCCTTCTTGCTTTCGCCAATAAAGTAATTTCCTTACTCAACATTTTATCATTCACGGCGGAGATAACAAAATCCTTACCATCAAGGTCTGTCTCTTCAAATTTTTTGCGGATGATCTTTGTATTGGGAAACCCGGCAGCAAAATCAATCAGTTCAGGTAATATATTCTCCGCAACAAGTGTTACATCCGTTAACGGACTGTTATTTAATACGGCGCTGATCTTTTCGAGGCCAATAACACCACCCCCAATTATAAGTACACGAAAATTTTCCAACTTTAGGAAGATGGGGAATAATGTATTACCTCTATTTGATGTTTCAGACATTATCTATTTTTTAAATTTTAATAAAGCATTCCAGGTTGCCAGACTTTCATCGTATTTGGGATGTAATTTTACCACATCACCGATCACAATAACGGCGGGCACTCCAATATTCTCTCCTTTTGCAACACTTACAATTGAGTCAATTGTTCCCAAAGCGATCTTTTCATTTGGCAAAGATCCATTCTGAATGATGGCTATAGCTGTTTCCTTTTTGTTATTCGCCCTATATACTTCTGCGATCTCATTAAGTTTACCAACTCCCATCAAAATAACTACTGTTGCATCCGTCTTTGCAGCAACAGCCACATCTTTTGATAATTCACCCGATGAAGTTGTTCCTGTGATCACCCAAAAACTTTCGCTTGTACCTCTATTGGTTACCGGAATTCCCTGCAAACCCGGAACGCTTATAGAACTGGAAACACCAGGAATATACTCCGTCGCGATATCATACCTGGCTGCATATTCCAATTCTTCATAACCGCGGCCAAATACAAAAGAGTCACCGCCTTTAAGCCTTACCACATTACCATGCGTCAAAGCCAGATCAACGATGAGTTTGTTAATCTCTCCCTGGGTGAATGAATGCTCCCCCTTTCGTTTACCAACAAATATTTTAAGTGTGCCGGGAGGGGCAAAATCCAATAATTCAGGATTAACCAGGGCATCATAAAGTATAGCCTTCGCTTTGGCGAGAGCAGTTATACCTTTCAGAGTAATTAATTCCGAGTCGCCGGGTCCGGCACCTATCAATGTCAGTTTAGGTTGTATTTTCATTTTGAACATTTTTAACTATAAACCTGTATTAACTATTTTGCAATTGCTTTTCCCTATATGTTTTTGACAAAGCAAGAAAAGCTTCTGCTTCAGCAAGATATTTAACAGCAAACTCTTTAGCAGGTTCGTTCTTGTTTATCTGTAACACGTGTGTTTTAAAATCAGGTACGAAACTGATCAGACCCGGAACAACATAATGCTTATCAAAATCATTAATGATTCCATGCTGTGTATTACAGTTTACCTTTTTATCCAGCAATAAGGCTTTTGCAGTACTTACAAAAACACTATAGCTATGGTAAATGCTATCAGCATATTGTTCCTGCGATAAAGATTCTTTTGCCCATCCATATTTTTCCTCCGCTTCGTATAATAAAGTAGCTACAAGATCTATCATCACGCCGGCACACTCCCCTACTCCAATAGCCGTCGAATATTTCACTTCATGCCCCCAATCAATAAAATCATCATCCTTCAACGTTGTAAGATCAGCGAACGGTTTTAGTAAAGTGTAAAAATATTTCTCAGTCTGACGCACATAATAATCGTTAAAGTATTCTCCCTCATTTGAATTATTCTCATAATCATCCAATAGCGCCCTTAAAACCTGCAAGGCCCTCTTGCTTGGAACCTTCAACACCTTATCCGCTACCCTGCCCTCACCATTACCTGTTGTTCCGCCGCCTAGTAAGACTTGTAAAGCAGGTAATACATTCGCGCCTGACTTAAGTGAGCTGCCATGAAAACCTATATTGGCAATACTGTGCTGACCGCAGCCATTCATACAGCCGCTGATCTTTATTTTTATATCTGAGTTGAATATCAGATCCGGATATTCTTCCCGTATCACTTTTTCAAGTTCACCGGTGATACCTGTACTATTTGATATTCCAAGGTTACATGTGTCGGTGCCCGGACAAGTTGTTATATCACCTGTGCTGTCAAAACCGGGATTGGCTAAGCCAAGCTGATCAAGTTCTGTGAAAAGATTCTTAAAATATTCCTTTCGTACAAACTTCAACATCAAGCCCTGGTTAATTGTAATACGTATATCATCGGCAGCATACTTCTTTACTATATCTGCCAGTGCTCTCGCCTTATTTGTTTTAACATCTCCTGTTAAAACTTTAATATAAACTCCGTAAAAACCTTTTTGCTTTTGTTCAAATACATTGGTCCTTACCCAGGCCTCATACTTGGCCTGATCCTTTATTTCAACAGGTAACACTTGATTTACCGCGGATGCAATAGTTTCCGGATAAACATCGTAATTGATCTTGTATTCTTTCACCTTCAATGCTTTCTGTTCCTCATTTACCAGCCGCACCATTTCTTCAAAGCCCAGTTTACTGATCAAAAATTTCATCCTCGCCTTGTGCCTGCTTGTACGCTCGCCATGCCGGTCGAATACCCTTAAAACAGCTTCGGTATATGGAATGATGAGGTCTTCATGTAAAAACTCGTGAGCGGTTTTAGCAAGAAAAGGCTGAGCACCCAAACCTCCGCCAATAAGAACTTTAAAGCCCCTGATTTCTTTATTTCCTTCTTTCTTTATTTTCGGAATGAAGCCAATGTCGTGCATATATACAAATGCGGTATCCTTATCACTGGAAGAGAAAGCGATCTTCACCTTTCTTCCCATATCCTGGCAAATTGGGTTACGCAGGAAATATTTAAATGTTTCCTGGGCATAGGGACTAACATCGAAGGGTTCATTTGGATCAATACCGGCTGTAGGAGATGCCGTCACATTTCTTACCGTATTTCCGCAGGCTTCACGTAATGTAATATTATCCTGCTCAAGCTTGGCCCACAGTTCAGGAGTTTTGTCAAGACTTACGTAATGTATCTGAATATCCTGGCGGGTTGTTAAGTGCAGATTTTTAGTAGCATATTCATCGGAGATATCCGACATTCTCAACAACTGCTTCACACTCATTTTTCCATAAGGCAGTTTTATACGAACCATCTGAACACCCTGCTGGCGCTGACCATAAACACCACGTGCGAGACGAAGGCTCCTAAATTTCTCCTCGTCAATGGTTCCCTCACGGAACTGACGGATCTTTTTTTCAAGATCAATTATATCTTTTTCAACAATTGGATTCTCTAATTCTGTTCTGAAACTTTGCATGTCTATTTATATTTAAAATTACCAGTCTCATCCTAACCTTTTCGGCCTCATCCGCCCCAAATGGAGAAGGATTAATTATAAACAAAAGTAAGTTTTTCTGTCCTGTTAAAAAACTCTGAAAAGCCTTAAAATAGGACTATTTCAATTATAAGCTAACTACGTTTTCTTTTGTCAATTTATGTTCAGCTTCATTTTTAGAAACTGAAGGATTTATTTTACCTGTATTCACGATAAATGCTTTTTCAGCCTCAAGAATTACCTTGTTCTTTATAAGATTTTTCAGCGACAGCGTGCCAATCACATAATTATGCTGTATTCCTGAAAAACGCTCTGTAATAGTTGTAAAGCCCAACTTCGGCAATATGCTGTCATTTGTATAGCGCAAGTATATTTCCAGTTCGATATCGGTTGAATAAGCAAGTTCCTGGTGCTGCAGATGTCTTTTGTATTCATACCTGTAGTTATATCTGAGCGCGGAAATATCAGAAAGAACCGCCATCCCGGTAGGGTGTCCGCCCGCTCCTTTGCCCATAAAAAATTGAGTATCTGAAAAGGCCGCCTCTACAATTACAGCGTTATACTCATTCTCAACGTTGTATAAATAGCCCTTTTGTCTGACGAATTGCGGGATGACAAATAATGTAATATGCTTTTCATCGATCTTCTTTGCAGTTGCCACCAATTTGATCTTGTATCCCTTTTCCTTTGCGTACTGGATATCAAAATCAGAAAGATTTTGAATACCTATATTTAACACATCCTCGGGTTTAATGAATAAACCAAAACTGTGAGCCGCGATGATTATTAATTTGAATTTCGGATCGAACCCACCAACATCAAGCGTAGGGTCCGTTTCAGCAAAACCAAGGTCCTGAGCCTGTTTCAAAGCAACAGAATAACTAATACCTTCATTAAATATTTTGCTGAGAATATAATTCGATGATCCGTTAAAAATACCACTAACCGAACTCAGCAACTCATTATCATAGTATTCTTCCAGGTTCCGGATAACGGGTATACTTCCGCAGGATGAAGCTTCGTACAACAATGATACATTGTGCTTATGTTGTAAATCAACCAGTTCATCAAGGTGATTTGCCACCATTCGTTTATTCGCAGTAACTACATTCTTTCCGCTTTTTAATGCTGCAGTTACAATCTTATACGCTTCATCAGCATCATCGATCAACTCGACAATCAAATTGATCTCCGGATTATCCAGCAACTCATTTTTATCGAATGTATAAAGCTGCGGAGAAATTGTGCGTTTCTTTGTTTTATCTTTCACACAGATCTTAACCACTTCCGCTTTAAATCCTTTGCTCTTTCCCAATATGTCGTACAGGCCCTGCCCTACAACGCCGAAACCAAAAAGTCCGATTTTAATTTTGCTCATTTTTTCTCGTTTTTTTAACTATTTATAACACTGAAATATTCCACACAAGAAGGAACGCTCCTTGTTGAATTGTCTTAATTATTTGTTTGAATTTACTATTGAAATTTTTCATTCTGAATTTTGGGTTTGATGATAAAAATGGGATCCATTTTTTCTCTGGCATCAAACCTGTCATTCAGATCTGATGCATCAGCACATGCACATACAACAGCAGCAACACATATATCCAAGGATGGAGAGTGTTGCAAAGGATGAGATCCTTTTTTGAGAAACTGTTTTTGATACTGCTGATATCATATTTACCGTTGAAAAAGAATATGTTGATGCAAATATATATAATCTACCTGAATAATAGACTATTCGATCAAAAAAAATTACTTACACAAAATCGCCGTTTTTGATCAAAAAAGAGGCCTTCCAGCGCAAACTCACGGCGTAGTAAGGTTCACATTTACACTACAGCCATTTTTATCTTTAATATTTACGGAGTATGTTCCAGGACATAGTTGATTTTTATACCTATTTATGTATCCATCGGGCCAGGTATAACTGTAAGGACTCGTACCCCCGGTTGCATTTACCATTAACCACTCTTTACAACCGCATCCTGTACATGTGGCTGTACCTTTTGCGAATTCTCCTGTTAAAGCAGGCGGTGAAACTATAATTGTTGTTGAAGTTGAACTACAGCCTTTGCTGTCTGTTACCGTTACAGTGTAACTTCCTGCACCCAAACCTGAAACCGAAGAACCCGAAACCAAATTACTCCAACTATAAGTATATGCCGGAGTACCGCTACCACCGGCTGCGGTTGCTGAGCCTGTCGAAGCACCGCTGCAATTAATATTGGTTGGTGTAATTGAAACCGAAACAGAAGGATTTACAGTTACCAACGCGGTTGAAGTGGCTGTTACTCCTGTATTATCAGTTACAGTTACCGTATAAAGGGTATTGGATGAAGGACACAGATTTATACTTTGCATTGTGGATCCATTGCTCCATAAATAAGTATACGGACCGGTACCGCTACTTCCGTTTGAAGTTACTGTTGCACAGGTTCCGGGGCATATAGTAGCACCTATAGCAGTAGCAGTAATACTTCCGCAGGCTGTACCTGTAATGGTAAATGAAGCCGTTTTTGATTGATTGCAATTGCTTGTTGCAGTTACTGTATAAGTACCCGGACAAAGGCCGCTTATTGTGTTAGAAGAGTTCGTACTATTTACTGTTGAACTGCCGTTGCTCCATACATAATTATAACCCGCATCTCCACAAGTAATGTTAATGGTTGCGCTGCCATTGCAGGGAGCACATGCCGTTGAATTCACCTGGCTTTGGGTAAGCGCAGAGACAGGACTGAACTTAAGTATATAAGAATTGTCGCCATTGTTACCTGCATTTTCAAAATAAGCTCCACCGCCCGGATTAATTAACGGTAATCCTACAGCGGAAGTATAGCCTGAAAATTCTCCCCCCATAAATACGTTATTGTTCTTGTCTACCGCAACGGCGGTTCTGAAATCGTTTCGGGGTCCTCCTATGTAGCTTGACCAGATCAATGTTCCGGCATTTGTAAAGCTGGCGATAAAAGCATCCGACATGGCACTGTATGTCCCGTCAAAATAACCACATCCCGGGTCAAGAAGCGGCATAGTGGATACTGAAGTGTTTAATACTACATAAATATTTCCGCATTGATCAAGCGCTAAGTTATCATAACCATCCTGCCAGGTTGCACCACCAAAAGAAGTAGCCCATAACAAATTGCCGGCATTATCGAACTTGTAAATAAACGCGCCCCCTCCCGTAGGACTCTGGAAAAAAGTTCCCGCGTTTTGAACCGGTGTGGCTGGCTGACCAATTCCCACAGCAAAAAGATTATTGCTGCCGTCTATAGCAATAGAGGTTATCCGGTCAACACTCGTACCTCCATAATAGGTTGCCCATAAGCGGTTACCGGCATTATCGAATTTTAAGAAAAATCCTTCTTCCTGTACTCCTGCCCGCGTACCCTGGAAAAAAGTTCCCGCGTTTTGAACCGGAAAGTTACCTGAACCTGTAACTCCTGCTGCAAAAAGATTATTATTGCTGTCTATGGCAAGAGATGTTATACGATCCTGGTAGTCTCCTCCGTAAAAGGTTCCCCATAAGAGAGTCCCTGCATTAGTGAATTTTAATATAAATGCGTCTTCCCAGCCGCCAGGTGATTTCGCAGCCTGAAAGAAGGTTCCCGCGTTTTGTACGGAAAAATTAGTTGAATTAGTATATCCTCCCACAAACAGATTATTGTTGCCATCTGTAGCAAGAGAAAACACTTCATCGTTTCCCGACCCCCCGTAATAGGTGGCCCATAGGCGGTTACCTACATTGTCGAATTTTAAAATGAATCCATCATAACTACCTCCCCCTTTTGTGCCTTGAAAAAAGGTTCCTGCGTTTTGTACCGGAAGGGCAGTTGAAGAAGTTCTTCCTCCTACAAAAAGATTATTATTGCCATCGATCGCGAAGGTGTATAAGTATTCAAGCCCTCCCCCTCCATAAATCGTAGACCAAAGAATGTTTCCGGCATTACCAAATTTGGAGATGAACAGCCGACTACCACCTGTCATCGTCTGGAAATAAGTACCCGTGTTTTGTAACGGGAAGTTATTTGATTCAGTATATCCTCCGGCAAAGAGGTTGTTACTATTGTCCACAGTAAGACTTTGCAGGCCGGTAAGCGGGTTTCTTCCGAAAAAGGTTCCCCATACTAACTGGGGGTCAATTACCAAGGGGGATGTGAGATCATGCGCTGCAATATCAAAATCGACTTCTACATTATGCCGGTCAATTACGTTTTTGGTAAAGTTGCTCTTTACCTGTGCGCCTGTTTCCTGCATGTAGGAGTAGGGAGCATTTTCCGTAAGGGTACCCAGCGGAGTTTTTATTTTTATGTTGCCATTTCTGTCAATGTTTAATAAATTTTCGCTTTCGTAAACCAACTTTATTTGTTCCGGGTTGGCGCCGGGTTGCACGATAAAATCATATTTCATCCCGGCATTATCGCTGTTGTACAATACCCAGTCAATGCCGGGGTAAACTGCTTTAATGGTTATTTTTTTATAATGTTTTACACCATAAATGCCCTCGGGACAATGCGGTTGGAAATAATTAAAATGATCTTCGCTTTCGCCTTCTTTAAGAATGTTTTCTTTTTTTATGCTGGCGCCTTTCAAATGCATATTTATCCAGGCCATTTCGGTTTTTATTTTTTCTTCCTCCTGTTCGTTTTTTCCTTTTTCTTTGTGTTCTCTTCCTGTCTCTTGCTCACGTTCCTCTTCCGTTTTTGCAAATACAAAGGTCAATCCTTTTTCAGTGATGTACACATCCATGCCCCTTCCTGATACTTTAAACAAAACAAAGGGTACAGGAATATTATCCGTATTGATCATTTGCCCTTTGTTTTCAAGAAACTGAACGGGTTGTTGCTCCATACATTGTTGCGCTTTGTTTTTAAGCTCGGGATCATTCTTGCTTGTAGTGCCGGCAAATATATTCCCCATAATAAACAGAGGAAGGAATACTGACTTTAAATTGTTATTATGTATAAAGGTTTGTTTCATTAGAGTGCGGTTCGTTTTTTAAAGAAACCTCTTTTGTTATTAAATCAGGGTGCCGTGAGGTTAACATTTACGCTGCAGCCGTCCTTATCTGTAATATTTATAGAGTAATTACCTGGGCAAAGATGGTTTAAATACCTTTTGTCATATCCGCCTGGGGCGGACCAGAAGTAAGAGTAGGGACTTGTGCCGCCTGTGGCAGTTACCATGATCCATTGCTTACAGCCACATCCAATGCAGTTTGCAGAGCCTTTAGTGAATTGTCCAACTAAAGGAGGAGATGAAGTTATTATAACTGTGGCGCTGGCAGTACAACCATTGGCATCAGTAGCCGTAACAGTGTATGTTCCGGCTGCTGTAACAGTGACAGGATTGGCTGCGTTGATCAATGTGCCACCATTCCATACCATAGTATTACCTGCACTGGTACCTGTTAATGTTACACTTGTTGCGCCACAGGAAAGGTTTCCACTACTTGTAGCGTTAACACCGGGTGGAGTGCCGCTACCACTTGTTATAGTTACTGTTGTGATACCACTGCATCCGGCATTGTCCGTTAGTGTTATTGTGTACGTTACTCCTATTGTTAAACCGGTAGCCGTTGAACCCGTTTGCGCATTACTCCATAGGTAACTGTAAGGAGATGTTCCTCCTACTGGGGTTGCTGTTGCCGTTCCCGTTGTGTTACAGGAGGGATTGGTTGAAACAGCCGTTACACTAACTCCGCACAGGATACAGAACTTACCTATAAAAGGGTGTTCGCCGGAAAAACCGGAGGCTCCCGTGCCGACAGTAGTATAATAATAGGCTCCGCCACCCGGGTTAACAAGGGGATAAACGGAAGACTTTGTTGGTTCAGCGGCAGCATCTCCTGTAATAAATAGATTTGTTCCATCACTGGAAATGTAAATCCCATCATGTTCGCCATCAAATCCATAATAGGTAGCCCATTTACGTATACCGGCAGGAGTGAATTGTAATATAAATGCATCAGTCGGAACGAGTCCCATTCCGTTGATAACTACGTTACCTCGTGTTCCCTGGAAAAAAGTACATCCGCCCGGATCCAGCGTGGGAAAATTTGTTGATTGTGTATAACCTGCCACCCATATATGGGTGCCATCACTTTGTATCGAAGTGCCGGTATCATAACCACTTCCTCCGTAATAAGTAGCCCATTGCCGAACTCCGGCTGTATTGAACTTTAATATATACACATCATTAAGGCCGGCATTCGCGGCCTGGTTATAGGCTCCGGCAAGATTTTGAAGGGGGAGATTTGTTGAATTAGTTGTTCCTGTTATACATACATTGGTGCCATCGCTATGGATTGAGCCTCCTATAGTATGCGAGTCTGAGCCATTCCCCCCATAATAGGTAGCCCATAATAATACACTGGCCGTACTGAACTTAAGTATGAACGCATCATTGGTTCCTCCTGCATTTGTTACCTGGTTATACGCCCCGGCAAGATTTTGGACAGGAAAATTTGTTGAAGATGTTCCTCCCGTAACCCAGGCATTTGTGCCGTCACTCGTGATGGAATTGCCTGCTTCAGAGCCGCTTCCTCCGTAATAAGTAGCCCATGTGCAAACTCCTGCTGTATTCAACTTCAATATAAAGACATCGTTGCTTCCTGCATTCGTTGCCTGATTATAAGCACCCGCAAGGTTTTGTACGGGAAAATTTGTTGAGGCTGTTGTTCCGGTTACCCAAATAGTGGTTCCGTCGCTCATGATGGAAGCGCTTCCATCAGAACCGCTCCCTCCATAATAGGTAGCCCATTGCCGCACTCCTGCCACATTGAATTTTAATATAAAGGCGTCGGCGCTTCCTGCATTAGTTGCCTGGTTATAGGCTCCTGCAAGGTTCTGGATAGGAAAATTTGTTGAAGCTGCTGATCCCGTTACCCAAACATTTGTGCCGTCGCTATTAATGGAAGAGCCCGCATCAAAACCATTACTACCCCCGTAGTAAGTAGCCCATTTAAGTACTCCCGCTGTATTGAATTGTAATATAAATCCATTTTGTCCATTGGCTGTCCCTAATGCACCCTGGAAATAGGCCCCGCCACCGGGATTTAACGTGGGAAAATTGACTCTGTAGGAATATCCTGTTATCCAAATATTGGTGCCGTCATCATGCAAAGCCGCAACCTCATGCCACATACCTGTCCCTGCATAAAAGGTAGCCCACACAAGGGTTGGGTCGATAACAAGGAGTTCGTTGCGGTTATATTTTCCTAATTTAAATCCCACATCGTTTCCTCTTACTATATATTCCGATGTTATTATTTTTTGTCCCCGCCCCTGAAGGGAGGAAGCAATATCGGTTCCCATATAGGTTATTGGCGCGCCTTCTGTTATATCTCCCAGCGGAGTATGTATTTTTACCGAACCATCTTTTTGTAATTGCGGCTTATCTGTCCATTTATACCTGAGTTTTATTACAGAAGGGTCGGCTCCGGGATGTACGACAAAGTTATATTTCAATCCACCCATTGACCCGCTTTCCTCTGAGAAAGCTTGATGGGAAGACTCTAATACCCAGTCTATGCCCGGATAAATATTTTTTATAGTGATCTTTCCGTAGTTGTATACATTCTGTATGCCATCGGAACAAATGCCGCCGAGGTAATAGTTAGTGAAGCCTTCATTCTGCTCTTCTTTTACAATATTCTCTTTTCGTATATCTGCACCTACCAGTTCCACATCCGCACGGCAATACGGCCCTCTCAGGTACTCTAACTCATGTAATATTCCATCTTCATCTTCTTCTTCATATTCTTCAAAACGGGTAAGCACATAACTAAGCCCTGTAGTAGTAACGTATAAATCGGCACCTGTTGTATTGGTTTTATATAATAAACTGTTTAAAGGGTTCCCTTGCATATCACTCATTTGCCCTTTGTTTTCTAAAAACCTTAAGGGTTGGTTTTTAATCCATTGGTTCACTTTCTTTTTAAGTTCAGTTTTATTTCCTGTTTTTTCTGCAAACAGGGAAAAACCAGGGAAGAAAAAAATAAGGCATAAAATATTTATACAAAAGCGAACATAGGATTTTTTACTTGTTGCACTGGCTATTGTTTCCATAGGTTTTGTTTTTACCCCTTGCTGCTGTTTTTACCTGTTTTTTTGTTATAAATGTTAGCTAACTTGTGATTCATGGGTTTTAAATTTATCTAAGGTGAAGAAATGTTTACATTCACACCGCACCCATTTTTATCTTTAATATTTATCGTATGCGTACCCGGGCAAAGCTGATTCTTGTACCTGTTAGAATATCCATCCGGCCAGGAATAGGTGTAAGGGCTTGTGCCGCCAACAGCATTTACCATTAACCACTCTTTACAACCACATCCTGCACAGGTGGCTGTGCCTTTTGTAAATTGTCCTGTTAAAGCCGGCGGTGCAACTATAGTTGTTGTGGAAGTTGAAGTGCAGCCTTTGCTGTCTGTTACCGTTACAGTGTAACTTCCTGCACCCAAACCTGAGACCGTAGCACCCGAAACCAAATTACTCCAACTATAAGTATATGCCGGAGTACCGCTACCACCTGCTGCGGTTGCTGAGCCTGTCGAAGCACCGCTGCAATTAATATTGGTGGGTGAAATTGAAACGAAAACAACTGGATCCACAGTTACCAAAGCTGTTGAAGTGGCTGTTGCCCCTGTATTATCTTTTACCGTAACCGTATAAGTAGTGGTAGCGGTTGGGCAAGCATTAACACTTGCACCGGTAGAAGCACTAAGGTTTGTACCAGGAGACCACGTATACGTATAAGGTGCTGTACCACCAGCACCTGCGGCTGTTAAGGTTGGACATGACGTAGCACCGGCACATTTTGTGGCTGAATTAACAGATGCTGTTATACCTCCGCAAACAGTGCCTGAAATTGTAAATGATGCAGTTTGCGATTGGTTGCAACTGCTTGTTGCCGTAACAGTATATGTGCCCGCACATAAACCTGAAATTGTATTGGATGCGTTGGTGCTATTTAATATTGAACTGCCATTGCTCCAGGTATAATTGTAACTAGGTTCGCCACAATTTAAATTAATTGTTGCAGTGCCATTGCAAGGCGCGCAGGAGGTAGAATTTATTTGGCTTTGTGTAAAACTCATGGGAGTAAACTTAGCTAGAAAGCCATCGTCGAAACCGTTTGTTGTCCCGTCATAATATCCGATTAGTGAATTACTTAATGGGTAAGTGGCCTCATTAATAGTTACAGAACCAAAGCCGGATGTTGAAGTCCATTCTCCCGAAACAAAAAGGTTGCTTGAGTTATCAACAGCGATGGGAGCACGGAAATCGGACCCGTTCCCTCCAAAATAGCTTGCCCACTGGAGAATTCCTGTATTTGAAAAACGAATCAAAAACTGGTCATCCACTCCACCCCGCACGTTGTCAAAATAACCTCCATTGCACATGGCCTTACAGGTAATATCTGTTGATGTTGTTTCGAAACTTACATATACATTCCCACACTTATCAATTGTTATGTTATCATGAGATGATTTGCTCCAATCCAACGAGGCGTATTCATCTCCGCTTCCTCCATAAAGTGTAGCCCATAAACGATTTCCTATATTGTCAAATTTTAAAATGAACGCATCGTAGGTACCTCCCAAAGTGTTATCAAAGTACGTTCCCGCATCTTGTAATGGAAAAGCCCCTGCTGCAATACTTGTAAGTCCGGTAACAAACACGTTGCCGTTGCCATCTGTAGCAATCGATTTGCCAATATCATCGTAGATACCTCCATAATAGGTTGCCCAAAGCCGGTTTCCGGAATTGTCAAACTTAAGAATAAATGCATCTTTATCAGAACCAGGCTTTACTCCTTTAAAGTACCCGGAAGGGCAGGCGCCACAACAACTTGCCCCATTGCATATCGGGAAACTTTTTGATGAGGTTTCTCCGGTAACAAATACATTATCGTTTACATCAACAGCTATTGCATAACCAATTTCCTTCATTCCGGTTACGAGATTCCCCGGTCCCCCGTAATATGTTCCCCACAGACGAGTGCCGGAATTAGAAAACTTCAAAATGAAAGCATCTGCTGCGTTAAGATTTGTTTGAAAGTAGTTTCCTGAATCAAATACAGGGAAGGTGGCATAGCCAGCCTGTCCGGTTACAAATACATTGCCCTGGCTATCGGTGGCAATTCCAAATGCCAAATCATCGCTATCACCTCCGTAATATGTTGCCCATAGACGATTACCGCTATTTGAAAATTTCAACATAAACATATCATAATTACCTCCGGCAAATGCCCCTTGAAGGTATGCCATTGGACAAGTGACACAACACGCTGTACCGTTACAAGTAGGAAAATTAAGTGAGTTTTTAAATATAAAACCGGTAACAAATACATTGCCGTTTGGATCAGTAGCAATGGCAGAACCCCACTCATTACCACTACCACCGTAAAAAGTAGCCCAAATGAGCATCACGGAATTTGAAAATTTCAGAATAAAAACATCATTATCTCCGGTATTTATTCCATCGAAATAAGTGCCTGCATTCTGAACAGGAAAATCAATTGAAGCGGTGTATCCTGTTACAAAAAGGTTTCCTGTATTATCAATTGCCACCGACATCGGTCCCTCAATCAAATTTCCTCCATAAAATGTTCCCCAAACAAGTTGAGGGTCAATGACTATAGTTTGAAAGTTGGAAAGTTGGAGATTGAAGGCAATTTGGGTTTCATATCCTTCGCCTTTATCTGAAGTGTTACAAGTAATTACTTTGGTCTTTATAAAGTGCGATGCAATATTTTCTTTTGTTTCTTGAATGTAACTGACAGGAGCATTTTCTGTTAATCTTCCATAAGACGTTTTTATTTGTATGTTACCTTGTTCGTCAATATTTAATTGATTCTTTGAGCGATAAAGCAGTTTTATATTGTTGGGATCAGCGCCGGGATGTACTATGAAATCGTACTTGAATCCTGTTTTGTTAGAATTGTAAAATACCCAATCAATATTTGAGTAAACATTTTTTATTGTTATTTTTTCATAACTGTGTACTTCAGTAATTCCATTTGGACAATGCCCTAAAAAGTATTGGTTAAAGTAATTTGATTTGCCTTCTGTTACAATGTTTTCTTTTTTTATGCTTGCTCCACCAAGTTCCAAGTCAATGCGGCTCCATTTTATTTTAGTTTCTTCTTCCTCATTCTCTCGTATGCTGATCGGAGTTGAAGCATCTTCCGGTTCAAAAAACATATATGTTAAACCTTTTTCGGTGATGAAAAGATTTACTCCCGGCGCTTCGGCTTTGAATAAAACAAAAGGCACAGGTTTGCCATTCATATCTACCATCTGACCTTTGTTTTCTAAAAATTGCACAGGGTTATTTCGCAGGGAGTTCTGCATTTGCTCTTTTTGCTCGGGACTTGTTTTTTCGATACCGGCTAAAGAATTATTTGGTATTAGGCATTCCAAAACAATTAGCAACTGAATTGCAGTGATAAAGATGTAGTTTTTTCTCATTTCATAATTTTTAAATTTAGGACTTACGCAAAAACGAGCGAAGGCTGTTTTAGCTGTTGAATTAGGTATTGTTTCCATTGGCCTACTATCATCATTTATTCAACATTCGTTACCAGTACAACTTGGTAACGATTCGCGGTACAGTCATGGTGCAGTAAGATTAAGATTTACACTACACCCGTTTTTATCTATAATATTTATAGTATATGTTCCCGCGCATAACTGATTTTTATACCTGTTTATATATCCATCGGGCCAGGTATAACTATAAGGACTCGTGCCACCGGTTGCATTTACCATTAACCATTCTTTGCAGCCACATGCTGCACAGGCGGCTGTACCTTTGGTAAATTGCCCTGTTAAAGCCGGCGGTGCAACTATAGTTGTTGTGGAGGTTGAAGTGCAGCCTTTGCTGTCTGTTACCGTTACAGTGTAACTTCCTGAACCCAAACCTGAGACCGCGGAGCCCGAAACCAAATTACTCCAACTATAAGTATATGCCGGAGTACCGCTACCACCTGCTGCGGTTGCTGAGCCTGTCGAAGCACCGCTGCAATTAATATTGGTTGGTGTAATTGAAACCGAAACAGAAGGATTTACAGTTACCAACGCGGTTGAAGTGGCTGTTGCTCCTGTATTATCAGTTACAGTTACCGTATAAAGGGTATTGGATGAAGGCCACGGATTTATACTTTGCGTTGCAGATCCATTGCTCCATAAATAAGTATACGGACCGGTGCCGCTGCTTCCATTAGCAGTTACTGTTGCGCAGGTTCCCGAACATACACTGACACTTGCTGCTGTAACAGTTACACCTCCGCAAGATGTAACTGTGATATAATTCATATTAATAATACTATCCTTTTTACAGGCAGTAGTAAGCACTAATTTTACAGCATAATTACCCGCTGAGGGGTAAGTGACCACAGGTTTCACCAAAGTTGAGCCTGCAGGATTTCCACCTGTAAAGGTCCATTGGAATCGATAGCCTGTAGTATCACAGCTATTGCTTACTGCAGGCGTAAAAGTAACAGGCAGATTGGTACACACATTCGTAGCACTTGCAGTATAACTTAAACCAAGCACTTTGGCTTCGCAAATGTTAATACAAAGCTGAGAGATGAAGGCATCTCCGCCGCCTGTATACACATTTGAAGAAACCGGGCCGGCATATATTGTTTGAAAAGCGCCAGTGGTTACAGGGTAACCCCCTGTTGTAATACCGGTAAGATATAACACATTTCCATAAACAGAAATCCCTCCGCCTCCGTTTTGGCTGCCATCCATATCATCCTCCCCTGTGCCACCCAGATAGGTTATACAAAGCTGCTTTCCTGTGGGACTGTATTTTGCTATGAACTGATCTTCCGGATATGGCGCGGGGCCACCTCCAAAATTTGTCTGGTATGCACAAGTACTGATCGGATAGGTTCCGGCATTAGCGTCTTCAAACTCTCCGACAAAGTAAATGTTGTTATTTACATCCACTGCTGTTGAATAGGCCTGTACGGGCTGATTTCCTCCAAGGAAAGTAGCCCATAACCGGACACCTGCGTTATTAAATTTAACAAGGAAACCCTTTTGTCCACCACCAACCGCTTGCTGAACTATATTTCCACAGCAGGAACCGATCGGTAAGTTAGCTGAATATGTATACCCCGATATAATTGCATTACCTGCAAAATCAACTGTCATTCCCCAGGCATAATCGCCGCCACTATTTGTTGCGCCATAATAGGTTGACCACAATAAAACTCCTGTAGAACTAAATTTCGTCACATATGAATTATTGCCACAGCCGAATCCGATATTCGGAAACATACAACTGCCAAACCCCTGAAAGTACGCTCCACCTCCGGGATTTAATAGAGGGTAATTAGCAGAGTTAGTATAGCCTGTTATAAAAATATTTCCGGAAGGAATATGGCAATCAATTCCGGTGGAAGTTTCACTTTTTGAGCCACCTATATAAGTTGCCCAAATTCGACTTCCTGCTGAAGTAAATTTGGCAACAAAAGCATCACCCCCGGCATTTACCGTCACCTGAAAAGCTCCGGCAGTTGATATCGCGTTGGGTGAAGAAGTTCTTCCATACAAATACACATTTGCACCATCAGTCGCAACATCAGAGCTCCAATCACTGCTTGTTCCTCCATAATATGTAGCCCATTGCCTTATACCACCTGAATCAAATTGTATTAAAAAAGCTTCGCCACCCCCTCCATTTATCGTTTGATGAGAGACCGCTGATACGGGAAAATTAACAGAACCTGTGCCTCCGGATACTAATACATTTCCAGTACCATCACAAGCAACTCCTCCGGCACCATCACTGCTTGCTCCTCCATAATAGGTAGCCCATAAGCGATTGCCCGCAGCTCCCATTTTTACCACAAAAACATCACCAAACCCGGCTGATGCAAGAGAGGTTTGAGTTGCACCAACTGTAGTCGGAAAATTAGGTGAAATTGTATTTCCGATAAAAACGACATTTCCTGTTTTGTCGGTTGTTACTGAAATCCCTTCCTCCCTATTGTTACCCCCGTAATAAGACAACCACGGGTCTATTACTAAAGAAAATGAAGGGTTGTAAATTCCGAGTTCGAAGGTTACTTCGTAGATATGAGATTTGAGACATGAGATATGAGGATTTTTTGCAGTGTTGCTTTTTTCTCTCACGTCTAACATCTCACATCTCATATCTAATTTGTACTTTGCTTTTACATCAATAATTTTTCCCTTGACTGTTAAGGTATATGCTTTCAGCTCCTTTCCAACTGAATTTTATTTGGTTGGGGTCGGCATGTGGCTGCACGATGAGATCGTATTTAACACCTTTTTGCTTGTCTGAACCTGTGGTGAGCGAAGCAGAACCATAATAAGTAATATCAATATTATTGTAAATGTTCTTATAAGTTACTTTGTTATACTGATGTACGTTGGTTACACCTTCCGGACAGTGGGAGTAATAATAATTTTGATACCCTTCCACTTCACCTTCATTAAGTAACCTGATTTTGGAATTCGTCCCTTCAAAATCCATATCCACACGATGTACTTTAATGCTTTCATTTTTCATCAGCTCATCTTGCTTTGCGTGTTCTTCAGCCTCGGTTATTATTCCGGCTTTTACTAACTCTTCTACCTTTTCATGTACATCATGCATTACTTCGCCCATATCGTTATAAACATAGCTTATGCCTGTTTTGCGGAGGTATATATCAGCCCCGTTTCCTTCGCTTTGGTATAACACATCAGCACAGAATTTGCCGTTCATGTCGGCTATCTGTCCTTTGTTGGGAGTAAAAGGCATGCCCTTTCCTGTGCTGAGCCCTACGGCTGCGCTTTGGGCAGGCTGTGCCGAAGTGCCCTGTAAGTTTTGTTTAGTCGTTGTCTGCTCTTTTTCAATAAGCACATCTTCACCTTTAGCAATACCAGCACCGGCAAAAAGCAAAAGCAAAAGCAAAGAAATGACATATCTTACTTTCACAACATTTGCAAATTCAGACTTATGATTTGTATTGGTCATCATGCGGGATAAATTAACGTTAATTCAACTCCTGTAAAGATCGTATTTCAAATTTAAAGAAGACAGATCCAAATCAATAACCAATTTTTGACTATTAATAACAATTCTGAATTTGATATAACATCAAATTTTATTATATTCAGGCATATTTTGTTAATAAAAATAACATGTCTAATAAGAGCTCCGCGGACCTTTACTACCTGATAAAATCTCTTTCGAAGACGGAAAAAAGATATTTTACGACAAATACATTGCAAAAAAAAGGCAAAAAAGAGAATCTCTTCGAAATTCTCTTTAACACGATAGAAGATCAAAGAGAATTTAACGAAGATACGCCCCTCATAAAAGGAAATAAAATTCCCCATTTGCCGATGATAAAAAAACGGCTTTTTGAAATGATACTTAAAAGTATGGAAATGTATCATCTGGAAAACTCCCTGGAAAACAAATTACGGAGTACAATCAATAAGATCGAATTCTTATTCCATAAGGGATTGAATGAACCCTGCGCGAAACTTATCAAAAAAGCAAAGAAAGTAGCTAAGGAAAATGAATTATGGGAACAATTGATCGAGATTCTGAACCTGGAAAGTTTGTTATTGGCTGCTTATAACAGATCGACTTATGCCGACAGACTAAGATTGAAAAGCCATAAAGAGGCGCTTACCGCCTTACATCAATTAAAAAACAGGTTGGACTATCTTAAACTAAGCATTGAGATCACAGAATTGGGAAGAGGAAGACAAACAATACGAAAGAAAAATGAGATCAAATATATTAATTCCATTTTAGCAAACCCTCTTTTGAAAAGTGAGAAAATGGCGCTTTCTTTAAAAAGCAAATCTACCTTTTACTTTCTTTTATCAAGGGGAGCGTTAATGAAATTCAGAAACAAAAAAGCTCTTCAATACGCAGATAGATATGTAAAATTTTCGACTCCCAGAAAAAATCCCTCCCTGGCAAGTATATTAACTTACTTTAATTCATTAGCCGGATACCTCCAATTTTGCCTTGAAGAGAAAAACTACAGTGAAGCAGAAATTGCTGTAATAAAATTAAAATCTATTCCCCTTCAATACAATATAAAAGGCAGTGATTTCCTTCAATCCAGCATCTACTCTATGTCAACCGGTTCTTTGTTTTCCATTTATCTTGACACCGGGCAATTTCATAAATCATTGCAGCTTGTCAGGGAAGTTGAAGAAAACAAAGTAATCATTGAAAAAAACTTAAGTACATCAAACAAGATCGTATTAAACTTCTATTTTTTTTACACTTATTTTGGATTGGAAAATTACAGATCAGCCCTGGTATGGTTAAATAACACCATAGATTTGATCGCGAAAACCGGCTTGCGTGAAGATATTTATTCGATATGCAAAATTCTGATCCTTCTTGTTCATTACGAATTAGGAAACCTTGATCTCCTATCTTATATAGGAAAATCCGCTTTCCGGAAGCTGGACAAACTGAAAGAGTTGCATCAATTTGAATTCATCATGCTTGATTTTTTCAACAAAAAACTTCCGGAAGTAAATAATGACAAAGAACGTATAGAGTTATTCCAAGCCCTCAAAGACGAGCTGGAAAAATTAAAAAATTATTCTGAAAGATCTGCGATGAGAAATTTTGATCTGATCTCCTGGATAGATTCTAAAATTGAGAACCACTCTTTTATGAGTATTGTACAGAAAAAGGCAGAAAAGGAGTTTACCCTTCAGGCAGCTAAATGAGAATTCAGGACCAGGCAATATTTACATTTATGCTGCAGACATTCTTATTTCTTCAGGGAGCCGTTAATTGTATAAATCAATATTCTAAATTCTGCCACTCGCATATTCTCTTTCATCCAATTCCATATTTATTCCTGTTTTTTTAGTATTATTGTAATCATAAATTTAAATCCTTTACATGGCTAAAGTTGCGTTAATAACCGGGGTTACCGGTCAGGATGGTGCTTATTTGAGTGATTTTTTATTAAAAAAGGGATATATTGTGCATGGAATAAAAAGAAGGAGCTCTCTTTTTAATACATCCAGAATTGACCATTTGTACAAAGATGTGCATGAAAACAAGGTTAATTTTTTCCTGCACTATGGCGATCTGACGGATTCAACAAACCTTATCCGGATCGTACAGGAAGTTCAGCCCGATGAAGTGTATAATCTCGCAGCTCAATCCCATGTAAAAGTATCGTTCGAAACCCCTGAATATACCGCCAATGCTGATGGAATAGGCACATTGCGTTTATTAGAGGCCATCCGGATATTAGGCAGAGAGAAAAAAACAAAATTTTACCAGGCTTCAACATCTGAGCTTTATGGGCTGGTGCAGGAGATCCCACAGCGGGAAACAACTCCTTTTTATCCGCGCAGTCCGTATGGTGTTGCTAAACTTTACGCGTTCTGGATCACAAAAAATTACCGTGAATCATATGATATGTTTGCCTGTAATGGCATTTTATTCAACCATGAAAGCCCCCTTCGCGGAGAAACATTTGTTACACGCAAAATCACACGCGCAGCAGCTAAAATAAGTTTAGGCCTGCAGCAGAAATTATTCCTCGGAAATATTGATTCTGAACGCGATTGGGGACATGCTAAGGATTATGTTGAAGGAATGTGGCTAATGATGCAACAGGACAAAGCCGAAGATTATGTTTTAGCCACCGGAAAAAAAGTTTCTGTCCGGAAATTTGTTGAGATGGCGTTTAAGGAAGTTGGTATCGAGCTGAAATGGCAGGGTAAAGGAGTGGATGAAAAGGGTACCAATGCTGCTACTGGAAAAATTGTTGTTGAAATCGATCCGCGTTATTTTCGCCCAAGTGAGGTAGATCTGTTAGTGGGAGATGCTTCTAAAGCAAAAAACGACCTGGGATGGGAGCCTAAATACACTGTTGAAGAGCTTTGCAAAGAAATGGTTCAGGCAGACCTGAAACTATTTGAGAAGGACAAATACCTGCTGGAAGGCGGGCATGATATAATGAATTTTCACGAATAAGACCTCTCCCCGACCCTCTCCGAAGGAACGTTAGAAAAATGAATAAAACAGATAAAATATACGTAGCCGGTCACAGGGGAATGGTGGGATCTGCTATTATCCGCAGGCTGGAAACTTTAGGTTTTACAAATATTGTTACGCGCACCTCGTCCGAAATGGATCTGCGCAACCAAATGGCTGTGGAAGCATTCTTTAAAACAGAAAAGCCTGATCGTGTTTTTTTAGCCGCTGCAAAAGTCGGAGGAATTAATGCAAACAATACTTTCCGCGCCGAATTTATCTATGATAACCTGCTGATACAATCGAATATCATTCACCACTCGTACATAAATAAGGTGAAGAAACTGATGTTCCTTGGTTCATCATGTATATACCCTAAACTGGCGCCTCAGCCTCTCAAAGAAGAATATTTGCTTACCGGACTTTTAGAGAATACCAATGAACCTTATGCCATAGCCAAGATCGCAGGCATTAAAATGTGCGATGCGTACCGGAGCCAGTATGGCTGTAACTTTGTGTCAGTAATGCCCACAAACCTCTATGGACCGAACGACAGCTATGATCTGAACAATTCACATGTTTTACCGGCGTTGCTGCGAAAGGTTCATACCGCGAAGACTAAAGGCAGTCTGTTCGTTGAAGTGTGGGGCAGCGGCAGTCCGCGCAGGGAGTTTTTACATGTTGATGATATGGCTGATGCTTCTGTATTTTTAATGGAAAATTATAATGAACCCGGACAGATCAATATTGGCTGCGGGGAAGACCTGACCATAAAAGATCTCGCATTAATGATCAAAAAGATCGTCGGCTATACCGGCGAGCTGAAATTTGATTCTTCAAAACCCGACGGCACACCGCGTAAATTGCTTGATGTTACGAAGCTGCATTCATTAGGATGGAAGCACAAAATAGACCTGGAAGAAGGTATACGATCTGTTTACGAAAATGTAAAAGCCGCTAAACTATTTGTATGATAACAGGGATGACATCGCTCAGAGCAACATCATCCCTAAAGAATTAAAAAATTAAAAACACTCACCATGAAATTCAGAGCAGAAATTGACGTAATGCCATTAAAAGCATTGCTTGACCCGCAAGGTAAAGCTGTTACGGGCAGTATGAAAAACATTGGTTTGCCCGAAGTGCAAAACGTTCGTATTGGAAAACATATTACCCTGGAATTGGAAGCACCTTCCAAAGATACCGCCACAGCTAAAGTTGACGAAGCCTGCAAAAAACTCCTGGCCAACCAGATCATGGAAAGCTACGAGTTTGAGATTTTCGAGAATAAGTAGAATTAAATCATTCCTGCGGACAATACACTAATGCGAAGCCTCGTATGCTCCAGAATGATTTGATACAAATTGGTATTATCTGCCAATAACAATCCAACCGGTGCCATTACTTTGTATTTGGATGCGCTGACCGCCACTAATGTTCGTAATATTTGTATTTGTAACATCATCATAAATACTTCCGCCACCGGAAAAAGAAATATTTTTTGCTCCAATTCCACTGTTTGCAATCAAAATATAAACTCTACCTAAACAAGTGGCCGCATTAGGCAATTCCACATCCGCAATTGCATTCATTATATGTATTGTATAGTGAGTATCATTAACGACAAAAGTACCGGTTGCAGACGCAGTAGTAACATATGGTACTGTTAAAGATCCGGCAACTTCCAGTCTTGAATTTGGATTTGTTGTGTTTATGCCAATATTTTTAGTAAGACAGTTTCCATAAATGGTGTTGCCGATGTTAAGTTGATCGTTGGCAGTAGCACTCGGAGCGATTGTGTTCGCCCCTACCATAATATTTCTTAATCCAGTAGTTAAATTTTTTCCGGCACCACTACCAATTCCGGTATTAAAGTCACCGTTACTATTAAAAAGAGCTTCAAATCCAACAGCCGAATTATTATTGCCAACAATATTCCAATTTAAAGATATATTACCAATGGCCGAATTATTATTGCCACTGTCGTTGTTAGACAAAGCGTCTTCACCACAAGCTGTATTGAAACTACCCGTTGAGTTTACGCCCAATGCATCCTTTCCAATTGCGGCATTATCGAGACCTGTTGTGTTGTACCGCATTGAATTTCTACCAATAGCTGTATTATCTGTTCCTGTGGTATTATTAAGCAAAGCGTCCTTCCCGACCGCCGTACATGAGTTGGCCGAAAAAAGTGGTGAACTTAATGCCCGATGACCAATGGCAATGTTAGAGTTTCCGGAAATATTTACAAATGAACCCACACCAAAAGCAGTATTGGTAGCGTCTAAAAATCCGGCTCTGATATTAAATCTTTTAAATACCAAATCTTTATCGTCAGTAGTTCCAATGAAATTCAAATTCGGGCTACTTCCTGTGTTGCCCATTATATTCCACGCATTAGCCGCACCTGCAGAAAATAATGAATACGGCACACTCAACAATTCACTCGTTCCGGCTATCGTGTAATTTGCTCCTCCGGCAGGGTCAATTTCTGTTTTAATAAAGTATGGGCCGGCACCCCAATTAATTGCGGCAAAAGAGCCGGCAACAGTTACTCCGGAGCCAATTTCGAAAGTAGTTAAACCATTTGCATTTGTTGTAACAGAATGTGTTTCTGCAAAAACTGAAGCGCCGGTGGAAGAACCTTGCAAAATACTTATTTGCACACCAATTGCACTATTGACCATTAATGCATTGCCTCCGTTTCGCACCACTGTTTGATAACTCATTTTTTGTGGCGCTTGTGCGAATACCCCAAATGTAATTAATAGTATTACTAAAATAATGTATCTCTGTTTCATTTTTTTAATTTTTAATGAGTTCCATTACTGTTTTGATGTATATATATAACGTTCTTTGAAAGTATTGTTATTATTGAGTTACAGGGCTTTTAGTTGCTAAGACGATTTGAAATTGATTCAGCATTTTTTGAGTGTAATATGCTCAAAATCAGCGCTAAATGAATCAAGGTAAATATGTTTTTTCGCAGTTGACCGATCTTTTATCACAAACAA
>JACPDY010000030.1 GCA_016183775.1 Bacteroidota bacterium | reverse complement strand
CATAGACCACACAAGACATAGAAGCCCAGTTAACTGTGTAACTCACGCTTATGCTGGTGTAGCTGCTTACACGTATTTAGAAAAGTTGCCCTCGATTTTTGCTAAAAAATTAGGTTTGCCTAATCCATAGCTCACGTTAAAATAATATTTTCAGATTCAAAAAACTCCATTACTTCTACCAACAAAAAAGCCCCGTAATTAAAATCACAGGGCTTTCAATTATTTGAATGAAGGAATTACTCCGCTTTCGCTTCGCCTTTATCAGGAGTCGTTTCCGCCTTAACTTCAGCAGTAGTAGCTTCAGTAGCTTTCTTTTTGCCGCCTCTTCTGCGTGTAGATTTTGCTTTTCCAGGAGTTTTTTCTTTCGAAATACCTAAGAGCAATTCGTTAAAATCAACCAGTTCGATCATCGCTAATTCGGCGTTGTCGCCTAAGCGTATACCCATTTTAATGATGCGGGTATATCCACCCGGTCTGTCACCTACTTTAGCAGCTACGTCTCTGAACAATGTCCCAACCGCTTCTTTATTCTGAAGGTATTTGAACACAATACGGCGTGATGCTGTTGAGTCAGTTTTTGATTTTGTGATCAAGGGCTCAACATACAAACGCAAAGCTTTCGCTTTAGCCAATGTGGTGTTAATTCGCTTATGCAGTATAAGTGAACACGCCATATTCGACAACAACGCGTGCCTGTGAGCGGTCTTCCTGCCTAAATTATTTATTTTATCTCCGTGTCTCATTACAGTTAGTATTGAGATGTGAGATATGAGATTTGAGATTCTCAGATCTCATATCTCACATCTCATATCTATATTATTCTTTATCTAATTTATATTTTGCAAGGTTCATTCCAAAAGTCAATCCTTTAGCCTGCACCAGTTCTTCCAGTTCAGTAAGTGATTTTTTACCGAAGTTGCGGAATTTCAACAGGTCGTTCTTGTTGTATGATACAAGGTCAGCAAGGGTTTCAACGTCAGCGGCTTTTAAGCAATTAAGCGCGCGAACGGAAAGATCCATGTCAACTAATTTTGTTTTCAACAACTGACGCATGTGCAATGATGCTTCATCAAACTCTTCAGTTGCCTGTTTTTCTTCTGTATCAAGTGTAATACGCTCGTCAGAGAACAGCATGAAGTGGTGAATAAGGATCTTTGCCGCTTCTTTCAACGCGTCTTTGGGATGCACTGAACCGTCAGTAGTGATATTTAAAATAAGTTTTTCGTAGTCAGTTTTCTGTTCAACACGAAAGTTCTCTACAACGTAGTTAACCTGGCGTATTGGTGTATAAATAGCATCGATGGGAATAACGCCATGCTGCCCATTTACAGGCTTGTTATCAGAAGCTTCAACCCAGCCGCGGCCTTTGCCGATATTCAATTCCAATTTTATTTTTACGCTTGGTTCCATGTTACAAACCACCAGATCAGGATTCAACACCTGGAAACCGGTCATAAATTTACCAAGGTCGCCTGCTGTTAATGTATTTTTACCCGTAACGTTAACAACAACGCGCTCATTGTCCATGCCTTGTATCTGACGTTTGAAACGAACCTGCTTAAGATTAAGAATAATTTCCGTTACATCTTCAGCAACACCTTTAATAGTAGAGAACTCATGGTCAACACCATCAAAACGAATTGAAGTGATAGCCAAACCTTCCAATGAGTTCAATAAAACTCTTCTCAGCGCGTGACCAACTGTAATACCATAACCAGGCTCAAGCGGACGAAACTCGAATTGACCTTCGGTTTCACTTGAGTTTACCATTATCACCTTATCTGGTTTTATAAAATCTAAAAGTGCCATTGTTATATAGTTTAGGTTAGTTTTTATTTATTATTTAGAATACAACTCGACGATCAATTGTTCTTTAATGTTTTCCGGTATCTGTGTTCTTTGTGGCATTGATGTGAATTTACCCTCCATCTTTGTTTTATCGAACTCAATCCAGGGATATTGGTTTGCAGAACCCAAAACATTGTTGGAAATCACTTCAAGCACTTTTGATTTTTCGCGAACAGCCACAACATCACCGGGTTTTAATGTATATGATGAAATATTCACCAACTCACCATTCACGGTAATATGATTATGTCCAACCAACTGGCGAGCAGCAGAACGTGTAGGAGCAATCCCCATACGGTAAACCACATTATCCAAACGGGCTTCGATCAACTGTAACAACACTTCACCTGTAATACCATGCGCGCGTGAGGCACGATTAAATATTTTAGCGAACTGACGCTCAAGGATGCCATAGGTATATTTTACCTTTTGCTTTTCCATCAACTGAACAGCGTACTCCGATTGTTTAGCTCTTTTTTTAGTTAAGCCGTGTTGTCCCGGAGGGTAATTTTTCTTTTCCAGCGCTTTGTCAGCGCCAAAAATTGGCTCCCTGAATTTTCTCGCAACTTTTGATTTTGGGCCTGTATATCTTGCCATCTTATATTGAATTAAAAATTATTAATTAAGAATTAAAATTTATTATACTCTGCGTCTTTTAGGCGCTCTGCAACCATTATGCGGTATTGGAGTTATATCCATAATTTCAGTAACCTCGATGCCAATAGATGCCAGTGTTCTGATAGCTGACTCTCGTCCTGCACCAGGACCTTTAACAAACACTTTTACCTTACGCAAACCAAGATCATGGGCAACTTTACCACAATCATTAGCCGCCATTTGAGCAGCGTATGGCGTGTTCTTTTTAGAACCACGGAAACCCATTTTACCCGCGCTCGACCAGGAAATTACCTGTCCCGCGTTGTTCGTCAATGAAATGATCAGGTTATTGAAAGTAGCATTCAGATGGGCTTGTCCGACCGCCTCAACTTTAACCACTCTCTTTTTGGCTGCCGCCTTGCCAGATGGAGATCCGGCTTGCCCCTGTTGTCCTGCTCCTGTTGCTTGTGCTTGTTTTGCCATTTATTATTTATGTTTTATTATTTAGCCGCGATCTTTTTATTCGCGATTGTTTTACGTTTTCCTTTACGTGTACGCGCATTGGTTTGTGTATTCTGTCCCCTTACAGGTAAACCCATACGATGACGGATACCGCGATATGTATTGATGTCCACCAAACGCTTGATATTCAATTGAACCTCCGAACGAAGTGCTCCTTCAACTTTCAATAAACCATTATTGATCATTTCATTAAGAGCCGTACGGATCTTATTCGTTTCATCATCGTTCCATTCCTGAACTTTAATGTTAGCGTCAATACCCGCCTTTTTCAGCACCTTACGTGCTGTGCTGCGGCCAACACCAAAGATGTAGGTCAGACCAATTTCGCCTCTTTTGTTTTTTGGTAAATCAATACCTGCAATACGTGCCATTTTTATTTAGTTTCAGGTTTCAAGTTTCAGGTTTTTTAACCCCCTAGACTTTACTTCCGGTTGTTAATTTATTTCTGCCTTTGTTTAAATTTCGGATTCTTCTTGTTTATAACATAAAGACGTCCTTTCCTGCGCACAATAATGCACTCAGGGCTTCTCTTCTTAATTGATGTTCTTACTTTCATTTCTTCTATTTTTTTGCTCTCCGGTCTTATTTCAAACATTCAACTTTGAACTTTGAACTTTGAACTTTGAACTTTGAACTATTTATACCTATACGCTATTCTTCCTTTTGTCAGATCGTACGGTGACATTTCAATTCTGACTTTATCACCGGGCAATATTTTTATATAATTCATCCGCATTTTACCTGAAATATGAGCTGTTATTACGTGCCCGTTCTCAAGCTCCACACGAAACATTGCGTTCGACAATGCTTCAATAATTGTTCCGTCTTGTTCTATCGATGGCTGTTTTGCCATATATTAATTTACTAATTCTTTTTTTTCGTTTAATACTGCTTCTATATATTCGAAGGTTGACAACACATCCGCTTTACCTGCCCTTACTGCTATTGTATGTTCAAAATGTGCAGATGGCATATTATCCTGTGTACGTATTGTCCAACCATCACTCTCCGTTTTTACCGCTTTCTTACCAAGGTTTATCATTGGCTCAATGGCGATCACCAATCCTTCCTGTAATACGGGCCCACTTCCTCTTTTACCATAATTAGGGACCTCAGGTGCTTCGTGAAGGTCTTTTCCAATACCATGACCAACCAGTTCACGTACCACTGAATAACCATTGCTTTCGGCATATTCCTGGATAGTATAACTTATATCCCCCAATCTTTTACCGGCAACAGCTACCTCAACACCTTTATACAAGCATTCCTTAGTAACTTTAAGCAACCTTAATGTTTCGGGTTTTACATTTCCCACCGCGAAGGTATAGGCCGAGTCACCATGAAACCCGTTTTTATAAACACCACAATCAACCGAAATTATATCGCCATCCTGCAGTTCATATTTACCGGGTATTCCATGTACCACTACCGAATTTACCGAAATACACAAACTGGCCGGAAAACCGTTATACCCCTTAAATGACGGCACACCGCCATTATCGCGTATAAATTTTTCCGCGGTTTTATCAAGCTCGGCTGTTGCTATTCCGGGCTTAATGACCTTTGCTACTTCGGCTAAGGTTTTTCCAACAAGTAAAGAACTTATTCGTACTAACTCAATTTCCTCGTTCGTCTTATAAAAAATGGCCATCTTATGCTGTAGCCATACTCATTGACGTACGACCTTTAATTCGGCCCGACTTCATCAGACCATCGTAATGACGCATCAATAAATGACTTTCTATTTGTTGCAATGTATCCAATACAACACCAACTAATATCAGCAATGACGTGCCCCCAAAGAAATAGGCGAATTGCTGCTCAATATTCATTTGAATAGCTACAGCCGGCAAAATAGCCAGTAAAGCAAGAAACAAAGAACCTGGGAATGTTATACGTGACATAACCTGATCAATAAACTCAGCTGTTTTCTTACCTGGTTTTACACCCGGAACAAAACCGCCATTACGCTTCATGTCTTCGGCCATTTGATTTGGATTAACCATAATGGCAGTATAGAAATAAGTGAATGCTACAATAAGCAACGCAAATACAAGATTATACCAAAAGCCATTGTGATTATTAAATGTAGCCGCAAATCCACTGAGGGAAGCTACGTCTGTAAAACCAACAACCGCTGCAGGAATGAACATAATTGCCTGTGCAAAAATAATAGGCATTACACCCGCAGCATTCACTTTTAAAGGAATATACTGACGAACGCCACCATATTGCTTATTACCCACAATCTTTTTAGCAAACTGCACAGGTATCCTTCTTG
>JACPDY010000029.1 GCA_016183775.1 Bacteroidota bacterium | reverse complement strand
CAACTACAACAACAATATTATGAGCCCATAAGAATAGGAAGATCCTTTAAAAGAAGAAAAATGCGTAGCAAGCCTTTGGGGAAACATCAAACATTAACTAACTATAAAAGAGCAATATAATATAGAACTTAATGACATTGCGCTTAAAGCGATGGCATCCCTTAAATATTAGTAAATTTACCACTGAATACTTCAACCAGTGGATAATACCAAATACTGCAACAATTTAACCGAATACTCCAGGTTCAAAACCCGCGAAGTTTTAATTGGCGACGTGGCACTGGGAGCCAATAACCCTATTCGTGTTCAGTCAATGACCACAACTGATACCCTGGATACAAAAGCCACGGTTGCACAAAGTATCCGCATGATCGAAGCCGGTTGCGAGTATGTGCGTATAACAGCCCCTAGTTTAAAAGAAGCTCAAAATCTTGAGAATATAAAAAAAGAATTACGTGCCCGGGGCTATAAAACACCTCTCATTGCCGATATTCATTATACTCCAAACGCCGCTGAACTTGCTGCGCGTATTGTTGAGAAGGTCCGTGTTAATCCCGGCAACTATGCCGACAAAAAGAAGTTTGAAACTATTGAATATACGAATGCTACGTACCAGGCTGAACTTGATCGCATTTGTAAACGCTTTATCCCGCTTGTAAAGATTTGCAAAGAGTATGGTACCGCCATGCGTATTGGCACCAATCATGGCTCACTTAGCGACCGCATACTTAGCCGTTATGGAGATACGCCATTGGGCATGGTTGAATCAGCATTTGAATTTTTAAGAATATGCGAAGACCAGGGATATTACAATGTTGTGCTTTCAATGAAAGCCAGCAATACCCTTGTAATGATACAGGCTTACCGGCTATTGGTCAACAAAATGATTGAAACCGGACGAAACTATCCGCTCCATTTAGGTGTGACTGAAGCTGGTGATGGCGAAGATGGCCGCATTAAATCAGCCGTTGGAATTGGCACACTGCTTGAAGATGGCCTCGGTGATACAATACGCGTGTCGTTAACTGAAGATCCGGAATTTGAAATACCTGTGGCGAAGATGTTGGTTGATAGAATGAGTTTCAGGTTTCAGGTTTCAGGTTCAAAAGGCAACGACCAGAAATCTGGAACCTTCAACCTCAAACCTGAAACCTATAATCCATTTGAATACAAAAAAAGAAACAGTATTGAACTGAATAATATCGGCGGACACAATGTACCCCGCGTAATTGCTGATTACAGTAAACAAGGGAATAATATAACACCGGCTAACTTGTTTGCTGTTGGTTATAACTATTCTGTACCAAATGATAAATGGAATTTAACCGACCAGGCATGTGATTATATTTTTGCCGGCAATAACAAGATCGATTTTGAGATACCCGGCACACTCGGACTTATATATAATCATTCTACCTGGCTTAACCTGGATAATAAAACACGTTGTTATCCTTTGTTTAACTTCAGTGACTTTATTCAAACCAAAGAGCATGGTCTATTGAATTTTATTTTAATTGACATTGATATTGTGTTGAAAAATCCGGAAATCATTCAACAACTAAAGAATGAAAAAATTGTTTTCGTCCTTGAAACAAACAATGAACATGGCATGGCTGAACAACGCCGCGCATTTGTTGAATTAAATAACCTGAATTGCCCCCTGCCTGTAATTATTAAACGCAGTTATAATATAATCGGTGCGGACAAGTTTCAACTATTCTCTTCCACAGACATTGGGGGCTTATTAATTGATGGCTTTGGTGATGGGGTATGGATCAATACACCCGAGATTCCTTTACAACTAATCAACAGCACATGCTTTGGAATTTTGCAGGCTGCAAGAACACGTATTTCAAAAACAGAATACATATCCTGCCCCTCATGCGGACGCACATTATTTGACCTCCAGGAAACAACCGCGAAGATCCGCAAACGCACAGATCACCTGAAGGGAGTTAAAATTGGCATAATGGGCTGCATAGTGAATGGCCCGGGCGAAATGGCCGATGCTGATTATGGTTATGTAGGAACCGGAATAGGAAAGATTACACTCTATAAAGGCAAAGAAGTGGTCCAACGCAACATCGAATCCGAAAAAGCAGTTGACGCTTTAATTGATCTTATCAAAAAACACGGGGATTGGGTGGAGAAATAAAATTGTTCGGGGTTCAAAGTTCGAGGTTCAAGGTTCGGAGTTTATGGGTTATGCATTTCTCGAAAACCACAATCAAATATTACATTGAACTTTGAAACAGAACCTTGAACTTTTCAAACCGAAAACTACAATCAAATATTAACATTGAACTTTGAACACGGAACCTTGAACTTTTCAAACCGAAAACCACAATCAAATATTAACATTGAACTTTGAACACGGAACCTTGAACTTTTCAAACCGAAAACCACAATCAAATATTAACATTGAACTTTGAAACGGAACCTTGAACTTTTCAAACCGAAAACCACAATCAAATATTAACATTGAACTTTGAACATGGAACCTTGAACCTTTCAAACCGCTTCCGCCACTACTTCTTTCACATCGGGTACCATACGCTTCAATAAGCCTTCAATACCAGCCTTTAGTGTTAGTGTTGATGATGGGCAACCACTGCAGGAGCCTTTCATCTGAACAGTCACTATACCATTAGTAAAAGACTTGAACGTGATCAGTCCTCCATCCTGCTCTACTGCCGGACGAATATATTCTTCAAGTATCTCAACTATTTTTGTTTCTATTTCGGTAACCGGCGCTGTGTGTTCAGTATAAACACTTTTTGTTTCAACAAATGTATTGTCAGTAGCTACTTCCTTTTGGGGCAATTCATTTACCACAGCATTTCCTTCTTCCAAAAACAGTTTGATAAAATCCCTGGCATGTTGAATAACATCTTCCCATACAACAGTATCATTCTTAGTAATGGTAATATAATTCCCCGCAATGAATACCTGCTTTACAAATGAAAACATAAAAAGCTGCAAAGCCAGAGGTGATGTTTTAGCTTCCGCAGGGGTTTTGTATTCAACCGTTGCTCCTTCAGGCACCAACAGCCTGTTAGCAACAAATTTCATAGCTGAAGGATTGGGGGTGCTTTCAGCATATATTACAACCGGTTTTTTTACTGGTGATTCCATAGTGGTAATTATTGGGAACTATTAACTTTACACAGATTATTTTTACACTACAAAGGTAAGAAATTTGAAACGACACGTTGATTTCCTGATTTTGGGCTCGGGTATTGCCGGCCTGAGCTATGCGCTTAAAGTTGCGCCTCACGGCAAAGTGTGCATGGTAACCAAAGCCACTGAAGATGAATCCAATACCAAATATGCCCAGGGCGGTATTGCGGCGGTGATGCACAAACCCGATTCGTATGAAAAACATATTAAAGACACCATAATTTGCGGTGATGGTTTGTGTGATGAGGATGTAGTCCGAATGGTAATTGCCGAATCAACAGAAAGTATAAAAGAATTAATTTCATTAGGAGCCCGTTTTGACAAAACCTCAACAGGCGAATATGACCTGGCCAAAGAAGGCGGACACTCAGAACACCGGGTATTGCATCATAAGGACAATACAGGATTTGAAATAGAGCGCGCTTTACTCGAACAGGTGCACAAGCACCCTAATATAGAAATATTGCCGCATCACTTCGCCATTGATATCCTTACCCAACATCATCTTGGAATTGAAGTAACCCGCAGAACACCTGATATTACATGTTACGGAGCTTATGTATTGAATGAAAAGACGGGAAGAATAGAAACCATTATTGCAAAAACAACTTTAGTGGCAACAGGCGGTGCCGGAAATGTATACAGCGTTACTACTAATCCTGGAATTGCCACAGGCGATGGCATATCAATGGTATACCGCGCCAAGGGGACTATTGAAAATATGGAATTTTACCAATTTCACCCAACTGCACTTTATAACCCGGGGGAGAATCCTTCATTTCTCATCTCAGAAGCCGTTCGCGGTTTCGGTGGAATTTTAAGAACGCAGGATGGAAAAGAATTCATGCATAAATACGATAGCCGCCTATCACTCGCACCACGCGATATTGTGGCCCGCGCAATTGATAATGAAATGAAATTACGGGGGGAAGATTTTGTTTACCTGGATTGCACGCATCTCGATCAAAAAAAATTCACTGAACACTTTCCGAATATTTTCAACAAGTGCAAAACACTAGGGATTGATACGGGTAAAAAAATGATCCCTGTAGCACCCGCTGCACATTATATGTGCGGAGGCATTAAAGTGGATAAAAAAGGCCGTGCTTCATTGAAAAATCTGTATGCAGTTGGAGAGTGCTCCTCAACAGGATTGCATGGTGCTAACCGGTTAGCTTCTAATTCATTGCTTGAAGCAGTAGTGTATGCGAACCTGGCAAGTAAAGATGCTATTGATGCGGCAAAAGCAACATCATACTGCAACGGTATACCCGATTGGGATGCTGAGGGGACTGAAGCTCCCGAAGAAATGATCCTGATCACGCAAAGTTTACGTGAGGTACAGGCTATTATGACCTATTATGTAGGAATAGTGCGTTCCAACCTGCGTTTGCAAAGAGCCTTTGACCGTCTTGAAATACTTTATAAAGAGAATGAAGCCCTCTATAACAAAACAACCATATCACCAAAGCTTTGCGAACTAAGAAACCTGATCAACGTTGCATACCTGATAATAATCGGAGCGCAGGAAAGGAAAGAAAGCCGGGGACTTCATTATAATGTGGATTATCCCAAAAAATGAAAAAGTTTCAGGTTTCAGGTTTCAAGTTGGAATAGAACCGGAAACTTAGATAACAAATTTTAAACCCCTGCTTACTGAATAAATTTTCATAAAAAGTCTGAATAGAGGCCGCGTCAACTAATTCAGGAGAGCCGGAAGAATATAGATCGCTTGTAGAAACCAATAATTGATATTTATTTTCCCTGATCACCTCCAGTGTATATTCCCATAAAGATTTATTATCGGTTTTCAGGTGAATAATTCCTCCGGGCTTTAATACATTCTTATAACGATCCAGAAATTTAGGGGAGGTTAATCGCTTTCGTTCACGCGAAAGTTGGGGTTGCGGATCGGGAAAAGTGATCCATATCTCACTCACCTCATCCTGTTTAAAACATGATTCAATAAAATCAATGCGGGTGCGCAGAAACGCAGCATTATTTATTTTGTTCTCAAGCACTGTTTTCGCGCCTCTCCATATCCGGTTGCCCTTAATATCAACTCCTATAAAATTCCGGGCGGGATACTTTTGTGCCAAACCTACTGTATACTCTCCTTTGCCACAACCCAATTCTACCACAATAGGTTGATCATTTTTAAAGAAATCTGTACTCCACTTACCTTTAAGTCTGAATCCTTCCTTTATCTGCGGAAATCCAAATTCAAACACATGCGGAAAAGCAGCAACTTCAGCAAAACGCTGTAATTTTTTCTTACCCATATTAAATCAACAAATAGCGAATAAGAAACGAATATACGAATGTGTTCTATACCTCCCATTCGTAATTCGTACATTCGTAAAAATTCCTGCCTACCGAGAGCAGGCCTTATTCATTGATGTACTCAAAGAAAAGAATACTCATTGCCCCGCTTGACTGGGGTTTGGGACATGCCACACGCTGTATACCTATTATCAGGCAATTGCTTCTTAATAATGCTGAAGTTATACTTGCAGCAGATAAGCGTCCTCTTGCTCTTTTAAGAGATGAATTTCCGCAACTTGAATTTGTTGTATTGCCAGGCTACAACATTTACTATCCCCGAAAAGGAAACCTGACCGTCAGTATGCTTTGGCAAGCATCAAAAATATTTACGGCAATTTATCGTGAACACAAACAATTAAAAACGATCATTAAAGAAAAAAATATTGATGCTGTTATTTCCGATAACCGTTATGGTTTATGGAGTAAGACCGTCCCCTGTATTTTTATCACACACCAATTGAACATCAGAACTCCCTTTGCCGGTAAAATATTACACAAATTCAACAGCCGATTTATCAGGAAATATAACGAATGTTGGATACCCGATCTGGAAGGAACACCGAATTTGTCGGGAGACCTTTCACACAAACAAAAACTACCCGCCAACACTTATTTCATTGGCCCTCTCAGTAGGTTCACAAACGTTATTCCTGTAACAAAAAAAAAGTATGATGTTCTTGCCATACTTTCAGGCCCTGAACCGCAAAGAAGTGTATTTGAAAATATTATTCTTAATGAATTACAGGCCATCAAACTTAAATGCCTAATAGTTCAAGGTATACCAGAAATAAAAGAAATAAAAAAGATAAACGATAATATTGAAATAATATCACACCTGAATTCAGAGGAATTGAACAGAACGATTTGTGAGTCTGAACTTATAATAAGCAGGCCGGGGTACTCAACAATTATGGACCTGGCGGTACTTGGCAAAAAGGCAATTTTTATCCCCACTCCCGGGCAAACGGAACAGGAATATTTGGCTGAAAAATTTAAATCGGAAAGAATTGCGAATTCAATGTCTCAGCAAAAATTCAACTTGAAGGAATCAATAAATAAAACTGTTAATTACACCGGCTTTTCTGTATTAGAAATAGATCCATCCCATTTGACATCACGGATTGACTATATTACTGGTATTCGGAATGCAGAATTTCATTGACTTTTCTGTACAAAATTCCAAACCGAACGGGCTTGGACACATAATGCCGGCCTGTTTCATTCGCAATCTCGATCAGATATTTATACCAATTATAAATAAAATTCAGTCCAATATTTGCAGAATAGATTTTTTTTATTATTTTTGGACTAAACTATAAATATAACAATGTGTCATTCGCAAAAACAATACACATCAAAGAGAGTGTGAAGGAATTATCCCAGCT
>JACPDY010000028.1 GCA_016183775.1 Bacteroidota bacterium | reverse complement strand
ACCAAACATACAAGCAATTGTGTGTGGGAGTACGAAGATGAAAATTTACGCTCTTAACCTGTTCTTAAAAAATTGAATATCAATGCTTAACTAAATTATATACAGATGAAAAACATTATTTTTCCGGGCACATTGAAATTTGCGTTTGTAGTTTCAATAGCTGCACTCATGATATCTTGCGGTGGAAGCGAAACCGCTAAAGATACACCCTCCGAGAACGCTGTTATTTCCGACTCCGCATCTCAAACCAGCGAAGAAGTTGAACAGGTTTCTTATAATCTTCCTTCTCCCCTTCAGATCGCCTCTTTGTTCAAAAAATCAGGGTTAAAATACCTGGAAGGCGTCACTAATAATCAAAAGGACCCGTCAAAATATACCGCTAATTATTCCAAATCGCTTAACCTGGGCATATATGGTGCCGACCTTGCTTATTGCGTTCTGAACAAACAGAGCCAGGATGCACTGACCTACATGAAGGCCTCTACACAGCTTGCAAGCTCACTGGGCATGACCAGCATATTTGAAGAAGGCGGCTTTGTTAAACGTTTCGAAAAGAATATCAATGCCGAAGATTCTCTACGGAACATTATTGCCGAATTACAGATGGCAACTGATACTTACCTCGAAGACAATGAGCAGCAGCAGATCTCCGCTATAGCTTTTGCCGGTGCATGGACTGAAGCAATGTATATCGGATCCCGGGTTTTCGAAAAATCAAAAGACAAAAGACTCAACAACAAGATCTCCGAGCAAATGACCATTCTTTCCAAAATAGTCAATGTTTTGAAAACACACCAGTCCAAAGATCCCGGCATTGCCACACTGGTTACCGATATGAATACTTTACTTGATGCCTATAATAATTTTGAATCTGTTAAAAAAAGTAAAGCATTACCTGAAGATGACAATTCGGGGTTGGTCGTAGAACTCACCGAAAACGAAACAACAGAACTGATCAAAAAAATAACAGAGTTGCGTAACAAATTTGTAAACAGCTGATCTTAATATGGTATTAAAAACATTTTCAACTCGAATTGATATGAAAAAAATTAACCTGATCATTGCCATAGTTCTGTTCATAACTGCTGCAGTAACTCCTGCTAAGGCACAATGTAAAGCCAAGCAGGTAGTAAAAGAGTGCAAGCCTGCCATTGCCCCTTTTCAATATGACAGTTATGCCTTAAACGAAATAACTGCAGATCCCGCCAAACCGCAGGTAATTGAAGTTGAATTCACTGCTTTCGCGGGCCAGCAATATAAACTGGTGTTCTGCACCTCAGGTGTTGAAGAAGATCTCAAGCTGAATATCTACGACAAAAATCTACGCTCGAAAAAACGCAACAAGATATATGACTCAGCTAATGGCTCTGACAAACGCTGGACATTCGAACCGACAAAAGCCGGTACTTATTTTATTGATTATGAGATCCCGAAATCCGCCACCGGTAAAAAGAAAACCGGCTGCGCGGTAATGTTGATAGGCTACAAAGAATAATAAACTATCCACAATGCTTGTTTCGTTCGCAGGCAAACAGAAAATACCGGTAAATATAAAACAGTCCAAAGGGCTGTTTTTTACTTTCTGCACATTCATATTACTTTCCTATCCTTGCAACGCACAATGCAAATCGAAATTACTTACAGGCATTTGTAAGTTAAACCTCGGCGAATTTCTATACGACAGCTTCGAGATCAGCAAGTTTGATTACAGCGATGTCCCCCAGACAATACATGTTCAGTTTATGACCTACAAGGCCTCCCGGTACAAAGTATTATTCTGCACTGGTGATCAGGATGATCATGTTCAGGTAAATATATATGACAAGGATGTAAGAGTACGAAACAGAAAAAAAGTGTACGACTCAAAGCAAAGCTCAGGTTGTTTCTGGGTCTTTCAGCCTCCGCATACCGGAACCTATTTCATTGAATACACCATTCCACCAACTGCCAAAGTGAAACAAAAACACGGCTGCGTTGTGATGATCGTTGGTTACCAGTTATAGCTATAACAGCAGAGTAGCCGGTTTGATTTCAATTACAAAACACCCTATAGCTTTCGCACAGTTAATAGCCGTCGTATAAATCATTATCTTTGTGCGATATTAACCCTGCGTTGTAAGCAGGAAAAACGGTTACCTATGATAAATATTACCCTGCCCGACGGATCCGTCAGGCAATACCCAAAAGGGAGCACAGCGCTCGATATTGCAAAGAGCATCAGCGAAGGATTGGCCAGGAATGTTTTAGCCGCAAAGATAAACGGTGACATACGGGATGCTGCACGCCCAATAAATTCAGATGCCAAACTTGTTCTTCTGACCTGGAACGACGAAGGCGGAAAATCAACCTTATGGCATTCCTCTGCCCACCTCATGGCCGAAGCGCTTGAAGCACTTTATCCGGGCGTTAAATTCTGGGTGGGACCACCTGTTGAAAATGGTTTTTATTATGATATTGACCTGGACGGAAAAACCATTTCCTCTGACGACTTCAAAAAAATTGAAGACAAGATGATCGAGCTGGCAAGGCAAAACAACGCTTATGTCAGGAAGGATATTTCTAAAAAAGATGCCATTGCATACTTCAGAGAAAAAAATGACGAATACAAACTCGACCTACTTGAAGGATTGGAGGATGGCAACATTACTTTATACCAGCAGGGAAATTTCACTGACCTGTGCCGTGGCCCGCACGTGCCAAACACCGGTTTTATAAAAGCTGTAAAACTCATGACCATTGCCGGTGCCTATTGGAAAGGCGATGAAAAAAACAAAATGCTTACCCGCATTTACGGAATAAGTTTTCCAAAAGAAAAAGATCTTAAAGAATACCTGACCCTGCTTGAAGAAGCTAAAAAACGTGACCACCGCAAACTTGGCAAGGAACTGGAGCTTTTCGCCTTTTCTGAAAAAGTGGGAATGGGCTTGCCTTTATGGTTGCCCAAAGGTGCCGCATTACGCGAACGCCTCATCCAGTTTTTACAGAAACAACAGATTAAATCGGGCTATCTGCCGGTAGCAACCCCACACATTGGTAATAAGCAATTGTATATAACCTCCGGCCACTATGAAAAATACGGGAAGGATAGTTTTCAACCCATAAATACGCCGCAGGAAGGGGAACAGTTTTTCCTCAAGCCGATGAATTGTCCGCACCATTGCGAGATATACAAAACCTCTCCCCGATCTTATAAAGATCTGCCCCTGCGCTTTGCGGAATTTGGTACTGTTTACCGTTATGAGCAGCATGGTGAATTACATGGCTTAACGCGCGTACGTGGCTTTACGCAGGATGATGCGCACTTATTTTGCCGGCCCGACCAACTGAAAGAAGAGTTCTGCAAAGTTATTGACCTGGTTTTATATGTATTCAAGTCACTTGATTTTCAGGATTATACAGCTCAAATATCATTACGCGATCCTGAAAACAAGGCCAAATACATTGGCAGTGATGAAAATTGGCAAAAAGCCGAACAGGCCATCATTGAATCAGCTGCTGAAAAAGGACTCAAAACAGTTATTGAGCTTGGAGAAGCCGCCTTTTATGGACCAAAGCTCGATTTCATGGTGAAAGACGCTATTGGGCGCAAATGGCAGCTCGGAACTATACAGGTTGATTATAACCTGCCCGAACGCTTTGAATTGGAATACACAGGTAGCGACAATATGAAACACAGGCCTGTAATGATACATAGAGCTCCTTTTGGCTCATTGGAGCGTTTTATAGCTGTTTTAATAGAGCATTGCGCCGGAAACTTCCCTTTATGGCTTACGCCCGAACAGGTATATGTACTCCCGATCAGCGAAAAATACAACGATTACGCCAAAAAAGTTTTAGAATTGCTAAATAATTCCGATATTCGCGGCCTTGTTGACGAACGGAACGAGAAGATTGGCAAGAAGATACGGGATACTGAAATGAAAAAAATCCCCTTCATGTTGATCGTTGGAGAAAAAGAAGAAGCGGAAAAAAAAGTATCCGTGCGTAAACATGGCGAAGGCGATAAAGGAATTTTCACCATTGACGAATTCGCAAATATTATAAAAAATGAGAGCGAAGCCAAAATGGTTTCGGCCTGATAAATAATAAACTTAAAAACGGAGGTAGTTATAGCAATAGTATTTAATAAACCCAGACCATTTTTTCCAAGACCTAATAACAGGTTTGTGAAAAAAGAAGCAGCGCACAAAATTAACGAACGTATTACGGCTGCTGAAGTACGTGTTGTTGGCGATGGTATTGAAGGAGGAGTTTTTCCGATCGCCGAAGCCATTGAAATAGCGAAAAATGCGGGTGTCGACCTCGTTGAAATTGCACCAACTGCAGTTCCTCCTGTTTGTAAAGTAATTGATTATAAAAAATTCCTTTACGAGCAGAAGAAGAAGGCCAAAGAAATGAAGGCCAAAGCGCAGAAGGTAGTTGTGAAAGAAATACGATTTGGACCCCACATAGATGATCACGATTTTACTTTTAAAAAGAATCACGCGATGAACTTTTTAAAGGAGGGCTCAAAAGTAAGGGCTTATGTGATGTTCAGGGGCCGTGAAATTGTTTATAAGGATCAGGGTGAATTATTATTATTGCGTTTTGCAAATGAATTGGAAGAGTTCGGAAAAGCAGAACAGCTTCCTTTGTTAGAGGGAAAACGGATGATGATGATTATTGCACCGAAGAAGAAGTAAATAAGCGGCAGTGGCAGGAGGCAGTAGCAGTAAAAAAGGATGCCAATTTTAATTTGTAATTTTTAATTCTCACAAGATGCCAAAAGTAAAAACAAACTCCAGTGCAAAGAAAAGATTCTCTGTAACCGGAACAGGTAAGATAAAAAGAAAGCAAGCTTTCAAAAATCACATTCTTACCAAGAAAGCAAAGAAACGTAAAGAAAAACTTGCCGGCTTCGTTGAAGTTCATCCTTCAGATGTAGGAAGAGTGAAATTTATGCTGAACCTGGGTAAGGGGAAAGCGTAGCACCTAATCCGTCACGCTATGGCGTGACACCTTCTCCAAATGGAGAAGGTAAATGAGGAAATGGTTTTTTATTCTTTATATAAGTAGTATAAACCCGGTGCTGAGCTTTAAGATTCATTGGTAAAACAATGAGCGCTTCTCGCCAAAAACCTAAACATCATGCCAAGGTCGGTTAACAATGTGGCTTCGAGAGCCAGGAGAAAGAAACTTCTAAAACAAACAAAAGGATATTGGGGCGCACGCAAAAATATTCTTACAGTTGCCAAACACGTTTTTGAAAAAGGTTTACAATATGCCTACAAAGGCCGTAAACTGAAAAAACGCAGCATGCGCGGATTATGGATACAACGTATTAATGCAGGTGTTCGCGAACACGGCATGAGTTACTCCGAATTTATGGGTAAAATTCACAAAAAAAATCTGAACCTGAACCGCAAGGTTTTAGCTGACTTAGCACTTAACCAGCCTGAAGCTTTTAAAGCTGTGGTTGAGTCGGTGAAATAGGCTCCAAATAAATGTAAATAAGAAAGGAATCCAGTTGGGTTCCTTTTTTATTCCGGGATTTATTGATCCGGTAAATTATACCAATTATAAATATTAATTAGTCCAATTTATATTTGAAAAAACATACCCAAATCCACATGTTTTTTTTATGCTTTGTTCTGTGATGTTGCTAAGTTCAAGTGTAATAAAGTCACTTACTTCATCAAGGGTTTTATGAAGTTTATTGGTAAATTTTCTTTTT
>JACPDY010000027.1 GCA_016183775.1 Bacteroidota bacterium | reverse complement strand
CTTCTCTCATTAACTCCTGCTCGGCTGATGCTGCATATACCAATGTGAATGCGACAGCTGATCAAAGTAAAGGTTCTTGCTGGGGTGCTGGTCCGAACTGTAACGTTTGGTTCAAGTTTACCGCTACTACCGCCGCCTATGTGAATATTCAGTTAAAGATCGGCGGAAGCGAAGGTACATTACAGTATCCTTATATCGCACTATGGAATTCTTCTCTCAGTCAACTTTCTTGCGCTACATATAGTACAGCCACAGGTGATATTGAAACAAGATATGTGGGTTTAACACCTGGCGCAACATATTACATATCAATTGATACTTATCTCTCGTTTTATGCAGGCTCATTTAAACTTTGTTTGACCGATGTAAAAGATTATGATTATTATAACTATGCCACTGATATTACTTCAATTATTAATTCTTGTTCTGCAGATGCTGCCTATTCTACAGCTTTTGCCACCCCCGATCAAAGCAAGGGTTCCTGCTGGGCCACCGGCCCATGGTTTAACAGATGGTTTAAATTTACTGCCACTGCAACTACATATATAAATGTTCAATTAAAAACAGGAGGAAGTGAAGGCTCAATACAATATCCTTATCTGGCATTATGGAATTCATCACTTATCCAGCTTGCATGTGCATCATATTCGAGCGTTACTTCGGATATTGACTTAAGTTATACCGGACTTACTCCTGGAGCAACATATTATATTTCAGTCGATAATTACGCGAATACACTTTACCAGGGAACATTTAAACTTTGTCTTAGAGACGTAAATTTGCCAACAATACAGTTTAATCAAACAAGTTCAAGTGGGTCCGAGGCCTCTACGCCAGCAACAATCCAGATCAACCTTTCTGCCGTTTCGGCTTCGAATGTCACTGTGAATTATACTGTGACCGGTACAGCAACCGGCGGAGGTACTGATTACACATTAGCAAGTGGTACATATACAATTACAGCCGGCTCAACAACTGCTAATTTGTCCGCAGCCATTGTTAATGATGCAGTTGCTGAATCTTCTGAAACTATTATTGTAACATTATCCGCCCCTGTTAATGCAGTATTAGGAGCCAATACGGCTCATACATATACCATTCTTGATAATGATATTGCGGTACCGACTATACAGCTTGATCTCACAAGTTCGAGCGGATTGGAAGGAACTACTTCAGCCGGCTTCCTTGTTGATCTGTCAAGACTTTCGTCTTCTGATGTTACTGTTAATTATACTATAACAGGAACAGCATCAGGTGCTGGTGTTGATTATACTTTAGCTAACGGAACACTGACAATAAGTGCAGGTAACACGAATGGCACCCTAACAGCAATTGTAATTGATGATGCGACTGTGGAGGGCTCAGAAACAATTATTGTTACTTTGTCGGGTCCGGTAAATGCAACATTAGGAACCAATACTGTTCATACCTATACTATTCTTAATGATGATGATTCAACACCTTATACTGTAAACTCTGCCAATGATGTAGATGATGGAACTTGTGATGGTACTCATTGCTCTTTAAGAGAAGCAATTAATGCCGCCAATCTCAATGCAGGCTTCGATGTTATTAATTTTAATTTGGGCGCAGCCGGTCCTTATACAATAAATTTAGGTTCCGCATTACCTGCATTGACCGACAATTCCGGACTAATGATCAATGGATTTTCAAATACTGGTGCCTCGGCTAATACGACTTCCATTTTTAATGCTTCAACTACAACTCCAATGAACGCAGTTTATAAAGTAATTTTAAATAATACTCCGGGTACTATTCAAAAAGGACTTATAATTAGCGGTAACAACAATATCATCAAAGGCCTTGTACTTCCGAATTTCGGAGCGGCTACAAATACAAACGCTGATGTTGGAATTTATATAACAGGAACCAATAATTATATTTTAGGTTGTTATATAGGAATGAATTCGGATGGAACTACAATAGGAAGTACAAATTACAGTACATGGGTTGGTATTTATAGCTCAGCCGCCAGCAATATTATTGGAGACGGAACAGCTGCCGGTGCGAACCTGATCGCTGGAGGTGCCTATACAGGTATAAATATTCAAAGCCCGGCTACAGGGAATTTCGTTAGGGGTAATATGATAGGCCTGCAAAAAGACGGAAGTCAAGCTATAATCAACACGACCTATGGCATTGATCTTTATGCCTCCTCTAATACCATCGGCGGCCCGATTTCCGGACAGGGAAATGTAATTTCAGGATGTGGTGCGAATGGGATAACAATTCACGGAACATTAAACAATATTGCAGGAAATATAATCGGGCTTCAAGCCGATGGGATATCCAGGACGTGTCAGTCCTTTAGTCACCAATCATGGGGCATTTATATGGAATTGGCCAGTAACAATACGATAGGTGGCACAAATGCAGGTTGCAGGAATATTATATCGGACAATTCAAATGGTGGTATCAATATGTTTGGCAATTCTAATGCAAATACTATTATCAATAATTATATCGGGCCAAACGTGTTGGGCGAACAGATTCCCGGCGCTACGCAGACCTACGGTATATATTGTATTACTCAAAATAACCTTTTTGGAGGTTATACAAATGTTAATGCTCCAAACTTGATCGCCTATAATTCATATGGTATAAATATGCTTTTTAACGCAACAACAGGAAATTTGATATCAAGGAACAAGTTTGTTGGAAATTCGACTAAGCCTATTCACCTTTGGTTATCGTTCGCCGGTTTTGAGGCTAACGGAAACAAACCGCTTCCAACAATTACTTCATTGACTGCTACAACAGTGGGTGGTAGCAATGCACAAACAGGTGGAGTAGGTGATTCGGTTGAGGTTTTCAAAAGCACTACCGGCACTTGTGGGAATGCGAATACGTATTTAGGAACAGTTAAGGCCGATGCCGCCGGAAATTGGAGCTTGTCGGGTATATCTGTAAGTACGGGGGAAACAGTGATGGCTACATCAAGGACGGTAGCCAATAACAACACCTCCGAGTTCAGTATATGCCCTGCACCTTTGATCGGCAAAAAGGGTTCTTCCGATGATATAACGCTTTCGTACAAAGAGCCAGTGTCAGTATTAGCGCCATGTCCGGGTGGCTTACCTGTTGAGTTAGTCTCTTTTTATGCAGTTCCTGTCAATGATGAATATGTTCAATTGGCCTGGGTGACCGCGACAGAAACAAATAACGATTTTTTCACCGTTGAGCGCAGTGCAAATGCTGTTAACTTCGAGCCAATAACTGAAGTTCCGGGAGCAGGCAACAGTACTTCAGTGTTGGTTTATGCAGCAAAAGATGAGCAGCCATTGGGCGGTGTATCATATTACAAGTTGAAACAAACTGATTTTGACGGGAAGTACAAATACTCACCCATAATTGCAGTTAATATTGGTCAGCCTTCAATTGCACGTGTTTTTCCCAATCCTACGACCGGAGTTTTTACATTGCAGTTCAGTGGAAATAAAGAGAATAACGTGTTGGTTGTAATGCTGGATATAATGGGAAGGGAAGTGTTCAGCTCAAACATTATTTTTGAAGACGGATCAGTCAGGGTAATAGTAAACCCTGAAATAGATCTGCCCGCAGGAATATACTATGTTGTCGCTTCATCGAACGATAAAATAGTGAAACATAAACTTGTCATAACCCGTTAAAATTTACTTGTTTTTATTTGCAATATTTTATTTATAACTCATGTTACGCACGAATAGAATAAAAGTGAGTGAAAATCATGCTACCCCTCTGATTTATTTATTATTTATTATCGGTAATTTATTTGCCGGCAATAATAAAATAACTGACCCGCAAATAAAAGCGAGGGTAAGCCGGTGGATGGCGCATGAGGGGACTATTGGTTTTGAGGAGAATAAAGGGCAAATGGCCGACATGGATGGTAAACCATTGCCTTACGTATTCTTCAAAATCTCAGCGCCTGGTATAACTATGTATATCACCGAAAAGGGCATTACATATATGTTTTCTAAAGCTAATGAGGAACTTAAAAATGAAAAGGAATCGAGAGAAGAGGAGAATTTGAAAATGCAATACTGTAGAATTGATATGGATTTTAAAGGAGCAACAATTCTTAAAAAGAATATTATCAAAGAAAATCCTTTAGTGACAAATTTCAATTTTTTTTATAGCCACTGTCCACAGGGTATTTATGGAGTAAAACAATTTGAGAAAATAACTATAAAAGATATTTATTCCGGTATTGATTGGAAGATATATAATTCAAGTGATAAGGGATTTAAATACGATTTTATCGTTCACCCCGGAGCCGACCCAACGCAAATCGAACTGATTTATTCCTCGATTAAGCCTGCAGAGTTAAATGCAGGTGGAAATATTGTTATTGAAACGGATATAGGTACACTTACCGAAAATGCTCCCGTAAGCTTCCAGAATAATAGCAAAATTACAACCCGATTTAATAAAATACATAACCTGAGAAATTCGAAGGGTGGATATGATACTTACATTAAATTTGATTTAAGCGCGTACGATATTTCCCAAAATTTAACTATTGATCCGCAACTTTGGTGGGGAACATTTTATGGTGGTGGTTCAGGTGTTTACGGAGGCCCTTTAGATATTACTACGGATGCAAACAATGATTTTTATGTTGCAGGCTATGCAGAGGGTACCGGAACAGGAGCTGTTTTTCCCAATCAGGCCTGGGCTGGTGCATATTACGATAATACCAAGGGTGGATACGATGATGCATTTATTTTGAAATTTTCCGGTACAGGGGTTTTGATATGGAGTACTATGTATGGAGGAGGAGGAGGAGGATTTACAGATGCCGATTTTGGATCATGTTTAACTGTGGATAATAGTGGTAATTTATTTGTAGCGGGAAGTACCACAAGTGCAGCCTTTCCATTATTAAATTTACCAGGAGCATATAATGATAATACATACGGAGGTGCGGGTGGTTGGGGCTGGGGTGATATTTTTATTTTGAAATTTAATAATCTTGGAGTTCGTCAATGGGCAACATTATATGGCGGAAGCGGTGATGATGCTGCCCGTGATATTATTACAGATAATTTGGGAAACATTTGGATCACAGGACAAACAAGCTCTGCCAACTTTCCCACACTTGCTTTAGGTGGAGCTTTTAACCAGGCTGCTTCAGGGGGAAGTGATGACGCTTTTATTTTAAAATTCTCGGCAGCAGGCGCACTTCAATGGTCAACTTATTATGGCGGTTTTAATAATGACAGAGGAAGTTGTTTTAGTATCAGCAATGCAGGTAATTTTTTATTGATAAATGGAGATACGGACTCGCCGAATTTTCCAACTCAATCGTCCGGCGGAGCATATTTTGATAATACATTAGGAGGTATTTCAGATGCATTTATTTTGAAAATTTCTTTTGCAGGAGTTCGCCAATGGGCAACTCTTCTTGGCGGAACAAATGAAGAAAGGGGATACGGAATTGTTCAGGACAATAACGGAAACATTTACACGGCAGGAAAAACACGTTCAGCAAATTTTCCTGTTCTTTCATGGGGTAGTGCTTTTTTTGATATTTCATTAAATGGACCAAGTGATATATACGTTACTAAATTTACATCTACTGGTATACTACAGTGGTCAACCTATTTTGGAGGTAACGGGACAGATTATGAATCAGCTGATGGATATGCTATTATTCCGTTTAATAGTATTCAAATAGATGCTTGTGGTAATATATATGTTGGGTTTACAACTAATTCAACTGATAACCCCATTGTTAATAATTCCTGTGATTATGTTCAAAATACTTTTGGAGGAGGGATCTCCGATATTTTTCTGGCAAAATTCAATAATACAGGAGATCTGATATGGAGTACATATTTTGGTAGTGTTGAAGAAGAGTTTTGGGGTCGGATCACCATAGATAATTTGAACAATTTGTTTGTTTCCGGAGAATACAGAAGGAATGCAGCGGGCGGAATTCTTCCATTTGTTAATCCGGGTGCAGGAGCCTATTTTGACAACTCTTCCAATGGGGATGATGATGTATATATCGTAAAGTTCATTCCGGAAAAAAAACCTGCTTACGTTCAAAGCTATGTAAACGTTGCAGGTTGTAGCTGCAACGGCAGCGCCACTATAAATGTAAGTTGCGGCAATCCCAATTACAGCTATGTATGGAGCAATGGCAGCATCACAATAAACGTTACCAACTCCACCAATACCATTACAGGTTTATGCGCGGGAACATATACCGTAACAGCATACATGAACTGTGATACCTTACAAGCAGTATACGTCATTACAGGTGGCGGCGGTGGCTTAACCTTAAACAACACTCAAACAAATGTAACCTGCAACGGTGCTTCCACCATCAGGAATGAGTTGCCCGACATGTTCTACTACTTTTGTATTTCCTGATGAAGAAACAACCTACACGGTAACCGTAACCGATGCTAATGGATGCGCGGCCACCACCATGGTCGTTATAACCTCACCACCACCTTTGATCGGCCAATTCAGCAAAGGCTCCGCCACTTGCACCGGTTGTGACTGCAAGGAATGGTTAATGATAAACGCGACAGGTGGTACAAGCCCATACAGCTATGTATGGTCAAACGGCTATAACAGGAGGTATAAAAACAACCTTTGCCCGGGAACCTACACGATAAATATTACCGATAAAAACGGTTGCAGTGTAAATGTTAACCTCACTGCGCCCTGAGTACTGTTTTGTTGTCGGTTGTGGAGTGCATAACCCCGGGATAATTTCAAATGGACATACAATAACCCAACCGCTAAATTTCTTTCTCCTTTAGCACTTCCCTAAATGACCGCCCTTCTATTTTACTATCTAGCCAGGCAATAAAATCGAAATTATGCAGGCCTGATTTTTCGTTAGGGTCTTTCATGATCTTTTCTAATGCGGATCTTAATTCCTTGTATGCCTTTAATTCGCTCTGCTTGCTATTCATTTCAGGTAATTTTTTGCGAATAAAATCGAGTATAAGTGTTTCAAATTTGTATAATCTATTGTGTTTTAAAAAGTAATTGTGGGTTGATGCAGCCAAAGAGGGCAGGAGATCATGATTTTTTAATTCAACATGTACAATAAGATAGAACAGACGTACAAAGCCATATTTATCAAATGCATAATCTTTAGTTTCATTATTTAAAATTTTATTTAAGTAGTTCAGGCAAATTTTGTGTTTTTCGTTTGTGAAGTATAAAATGGAAATATTTATTAAAAGAGCCAGCTCATTAGACTTGTCTAATTTAAACCTGGAGTTGTTTTTAAGCCAATCTTCAATCTCGGGAAGACTATGAGCTGCTTCATTAAATTTACAATAATGAATGAATATCTGGCTGAGGTGTGAATAATAACGAAGTTGTATGTTTGAACGTTCTACGTGAGAGTTATGTGTGATATCCTTTAGAGAATTCAGGGTACGGAGGATCTCCTGGAAGTTCATTATTCCCAAGCCTGTCGTTAAAATATTATTCATTGTGTATAGATACGAATGAAAATATTGTTTTCTGAGCTGAACGCTGCTCTCTAGAAATTTTTTTAGTTGGATAAAATAATTTAAACTTTTTCGAATATCATTTACATGAAAAGAATAAGTGCCGTTAAGAAAGTAATAAGAGATCTTGGCTCTATTGGATAGGGCTTTAGACGGATCTTTCAGGAAAATATTTTTTTTCAGAGCCGCATGTTTTTTAGCAATTTCAGGATCTCTTAATTTACCCTGCTTACTTCCTACAGTAATTGATCTTGCTATAAGTTTTCTATACTGCTGGAAATTTTTTAGTTTTTCTAAAATGCGATCCTCGTTTTGGAAAAAATGCTCGTGATTATCTTCCAGCCATTTTATTTCATTTAACTGTTGCATCACAGTGTCTTCTATTGTCGAAAGTTCATAGGCATAAGTATAAAAATCAAAGTCAGAAGCTGTTTTTTTTGCTTTGTAGATCAGCTTCAAACATAAGCTGTAGTGCTTTTTCGATAGTAATATCCTTATATGGCTGATTTGCTTTCTTAATTGACTATCGATATTCTTATTGCTGTGAAAAATCTCCAGGCTATTCAAAATGCTTTCGCATAAATAAGCTTTCGCTACCGAAAAATTTTTAGTAAATCTTTCCTTTTCAAATTGCTTAATGATAGCAGCTTCATTATAAGATTTCTGAATTGCAATTGCGTCAAATAATTTTAAATATGTTTTTTCTCCAACTTGTAAGTTGGAGGCCAATTTAAAATGCCGCTTTTCTGTTTTTGTAAGTGATCTTATCAATACAAACAGGTCTTCGGATGACCTCATAGGAAACTTAGATTTATCTTCCAAAAGTAGCTATTTTTGTCATTTTAGTATATATATTTATGATATATACAAATGTTAGGATGCTTAAATTAAGTAAAAAATGATTTGTGCCTGAGGTAATTAGAAGATAACTTAGGACATAAGCTATTTAATTCAAACTGAATTGGTTTACACTGACTGATCGATCTCGAAAATGTTTTGAAAAACAATAAAAATTAAATGAGGCAAATTTGTTTTAGTTTATTTTTCCTGGTCGCGCAACATGTTGTCGGTAACAAAAATTTCGATTCTAAGTCCGGCAGCAAAAATATATCCGCTGAAAATAACCAAACCCAATTAGAACAAAGTATGCGGGGTGGTGGCATGAATTTTATCCAGAATAAAGGACAAATAGCAGATATCCAGGATCACCTGCGTTCCGAAATTTTATTTAAAGGTGATGGAGGAGGAGCGAATGTTTACATAAGAAAAACCGGTGTAAGTTATGTGCTGAATAACCTGGGTGAAATATTCAGTAGGATAAAAGAGGAGGAAGAAGAAAACGAAAGTTCGGATAATTTAAAAATAAATGAGCCGAAATCAGATTTGATGAAAGATCAGATCATCAAAGTGCACAGATTGGATGTTGATTTTGTGAACTGCAATCCTTCCCCTCAAGTGTTTGCAAGCGAACAGGTAGATGGATATACCAACTACTATTACCCGCATTGTCCTGATGGAATAACGCATGTAAACTCTTACAATGAAATAACAGTAAAAAATATTTACAACAATATTGATATAAAATATTACGGGGGTAAAGAAGTTTCGACTTCGCTCAACACAAGACATGGGCTGAAATACGATATTATAGTAAATAAGGGAGGAGATCCGGGACAGGTTAAATTAAAGTATAGTGGTACTGATGGTTTGGAAATAAGAAATGGGGAGTTAATTATAAAGAATTCTGTCCGTGAAATTATTGAGCAACTGCCAAAGGTGTATCAGAATATAAACGGAGAAATAATTGATGTAAAGACAGAATATAAGCTGGAGCAATCATTGTCAGGTAAGGATGTAATTATTCATTTTTCGTTTTTGTCCTATAACCCTTTATATCCCATGGTTATTGATCCATGGGCTTCTTATTACGGAGGAAGCGATTTGGAACTACAGGGGAATGTTACAAATGATCCGTCAGGTAATGTGTTGTTCACAGGCGTAACCCGTTCAGTTAATTTTCCTGTATCACCTGGCGCTTTTCAAATCGCATTTGCCGGCGGAACTGATGATGCTTTTGTAGTAAAAATGAATCCGGCCGGTAATCGTTTGTGGGCTACTTATTATGGAGGAAATGCCAGTCAAGACAATGGAATGGACATTGCCTCGGATGCTGCCGGAAATATATTGATGTCTGGCAATGTGTCTGGTGCCGCAAATATACCTATAGGAGCATCTGCCGGAAATACTGTGCATCAAAATGTCAGTGGAGGAGGGAACGATGCTTTTTTACTCAAACTTGATCCTACGGGAGCAAGGCTTTGGGCTACCTATTACGGGGGAGCCGGGGCAGAGGGTGGTCAGAGTGTTGCAACCGATGGTATCAATGTGTATTTATGCGGACAAACATCTTCAACAAATGGAATTTCAACGGGAGCTTCTTTCCAACCTGTTTTGAATGGAACTTTAAATGGCAATGATCAGGATGTTTACCTTGTGAAATTTACTCCAACCGGAGCACGGATTTGGGGTACATATACGGGAGGCTCGGGTCAGGAATCGCCTGGTGGTGTGGCGTGTGATAAATCAAATGGCAATATTTATTTAACAGGTCATACTACCTCTAATAACTTTCCTGTTTTTGCAGGGTATCAAATGATTTTTGCAGGTACCTCGGATGCATTTCTTGTCAAATTTAATGCTGCAGGTGTTCGGATATGGGCTACATATTATGGAGGTCCAAGTTATGATAATAATTTTTTTGGTATTGCTGTTGATGGTACAGGTAACGTAATTATTGCGGGTAAAACCCAGTCATCCACCGGTATATCTTCACCAGGCGCGTATCAAACCGTTTGGGGTGGTACGGGGGGGTTAGCTGATTTATGCTTGGTTAAATTCACCGCGCTTGGTATCCGTTTGTGGGCTACCTATATGGGCGGAAACCTGGATGAATGGATGGGCGGTCTTGCCGTTGATGGGGACAATAATATTTATTTATATGGGGAGTTTGAAGATTCAAACCAGGGAAATTATCCGATCAGTTCCTGTGCATACAAAACTTTTTGGGGTGGCATAGAAGATCAGTTTATTGCCAAATATGATCCCAACGGGATACAGAAATGCATTACCTTTTATGGAGGGACCGGAGAAGATGACATTGAATGGAACGGAAAAGGTATCTCTGTTTCGGGTAATTTTATTTATATCACCGGGTATACATTTGTAGATCCAACCTATTCTTATACGGGGAATTATCCTGTAACACCCGGCGCTTTTCAAACAGCTAAAGGCGGTGGAACGAGTGACATTTTCATCGCTCAATTGTGCATTAATATTTGCGAAACGAAAACCTATGGATTAAATTATTCAGCGAATACAACAACGGTTTGTATAAACAGTCCGGTTACATTTAGTCCTTTTGTCACCGCTTCATGTGACACAACAGGCTATAGGTTTAAGTGGACATTTACGGGAAGTAATCCGGCAACTTCAACCGCAGTAAAGCCGATAATTACTTATCCAACTCCCGGTGTTTATCCTGTAAAATTAGTACTTACAACCGCTTGTAAAAAAGACAGTGTTACAAAAGCCTCTTATATTACGGTAAATAGCTGTGGCTGCACAATGTCTGCATCGGCTTCGGTTATTGCAAATGTTAATTGTGCGGGTGGAAATAATGGCAGCGCCCAGGTTACTATCAGTAGCGGAAGCGTGCCTTATATGTATAACTGGAGTAATGGAACAAGCGGAAGCACGACTACAACTAATATACAGGTTACCGGTCTGTCATCAGGCAGCTATACTGTTACTATAACCGATGGTTTATGCGCTTCAGTTACATCTGTAACCATAACACAGGCCTTGGTAATAAATTCTGTTAGTTCAACAAATGTAACCTGTAACGGTGGCAATAACGGAGGTGCGACAATTACAGTAAATAATAGTACGGGCAGTCCTTATACATATAACTGGAGTAATGGTGTTGCAGGGACAACAATAGTTTCCCCATCTTCGGTTACAGGTTTGTCGGCAGGAGTTTATTCGGTAACTATTTCAGCAGGGTCATGTACTTCAATTACAACTGTTATAATCACACAGCCATTACCTTTATCAATTGGGTTTGCCACACAGTGGTCGTGTACGGCTAATAACACTATTGTCTCCGCTTATTCGTCAGGTGGAACAGCGCCATATAATTATTTGTGGAGTAATACCCAAACGACTTCTTCATTGAATCTTCCGGGGATAAGTCCGGGTACAATCAGTGTTACTATAACGGATGGTTTGGGATGTTCTGCCACTGCTAATATAAATGCTTCAAAACAACCTTTAGATGTCAGTATTACAAGCACAAATAGTACATGTACTGCCAATGGTTCAATTTCGGCAACCATCAATAGTGGGATTCCCCCATACACATATTCCTGGAATAGTGGTCAAACCACTCCGGGCTTTACCCCCGCACCTGGCAATTATACATTAACAGTTACAGACGGAAGCGGTTGCACAACTACTAAAACGGCGGTTATAACCAGCACGAGTCCTGTGTCAGCTACCTTTACAAAGCCGGTTACAGCTTGTATTGGAAGCCCTGTAAGTCTTATTAATACGGGAACGACGGGTACAGGTGTAACGTATTCCTGGAGCATTGGTGCTCCGGTAAGTGTGAGTGGCACCACCGTGAATTTTACTTATACTTTTTTAACAGCCGGAACTTACAGCATATTGCACCAGGTATTTAGCGGTGGCTGCTTAGCAACGGTTACAAGCAACATAGCTGTAATTAATTGTTCTGCCGCTCCGACTGTGACAGCCACGGGCAGTTCAGTTTGCCCCGGTAGTTGCGGTACAATATCATCAAATGCTATAGGTGGATCAGCACCATACACTTATTTATGGAGTAATGGCGCGACAACACAAAACATCAGTCCATGCCCTATATCAACAACAACTTACACGGTTACAATAAGAGATGCAGGAGGAAATACATCCACTTCAACAGCGGTTGTAACAATTAATCCGGCCGTTACTGTAACAACAACTGCAACAAATATAACGTGTAGCGGCGCTTCGACAGGCTCAGCAACCGCAACAGGAGCCGGAGGAAGTCCGGGTTATACATTCGCATGGAGCAATGGAGGTACAACATCTCAGATATCAAATCT